>WGMD01000026.1 GCA_016125255.1 Planctomycetota bacterium
GCGATCCCCGGCCCGAGGGCGGGCCGGCTCTGATAAGACAAAAACAGAATCCGCCCCGCGTCCCGCCCGCTCCGAGCCGCCTTCGCCTTCTCCGAGCCCTGCCTTCTCCGAGCCGGCCCGCCCCCGGGCCGGTCTTCCTCCTGCCCGCTCCTCCCCCGCATCAAGCACGGCTTTTTCGTAGGGTGGGTCAAGCGCAGCGGACCCACCACGCCAGCCGATCCATCACCCGATAAAGAACGGAAGCAGATTCCAAACACATCACCGCCGCGATGAACGATTCATTGAAGATCGAACACAAATTCGCAAATTGTGGTGGGTCCGCTTCGCTCGACCCGGCCTGCCTTGCTGCTCCCCGGGCACGGGTCCGCGTAACGATCGGGGGCAATTGTCCTAATGTCCACCTTGTGCTACTTCTAGTCTGTCGATGTTTAGGCATCATCTGCTTAGCCTTTTGGGATGCCTTCCAAACAGGTCATTCTACAGAAGTTCGGTTCGGTCGTTCGACACCAGCGTGAACTGCGCGGATGGTCACAAGAGCGGCTTGCGGCCGAATGTAAACTTCAACGCACATACATAGGTAGTGTCGAGCGTGGCGAACGGAATATCACGCTTGCCAATATATTGCGCATCGCTCAATCGCTTGAGATTCGAGCCTCAGAGTTGTTGGAGCTTGTGGAGGCGAAGCTATGACGTTGAAGTACTTCGACAGCGGCAGCGGTGGACCAGATGATTGCTTGGGGCGCTGGCTCGATGATGAATTATTAGAGGGCATACGAGCTTTCCGCGGACAGTTCGGTTTCTTCGACATTTCAGCGCTCCGAAAGTATCTGCCGATGCTGCAAGGCATGGTCGACGACGGAGGCACGTTTCGCTTGGTTATAGGCGCGAATAATGGTGACCCGGCGAGCACCGCTGATGTCAATGCGCTGCTTCCCATTATTTCCGGCAACGGCGACGCTCGCCTCGCCATCGTGGGCTTTTCTAATGCACTGTTCCACCCAAAGACACTTCACATCGTCCGTGCCAATGATTCGTCGGTGGGAGTTGTTGGGTCGGCCAATATGACTGCAAAAGGGCTTGGACACAACGTGGAAGCTGGAGTCGTGATCGAGTCCAGCGACGCGAATGACGTGGCGCTACGCCACATTGCAACCGCCATCGACTACTGGTTCGAGTGCGATGAACCTGGCGTTTACGAGATCACCGAAGAAGACGACATCGGGCGGCTAGAAACACTCGGCCTCATTGTCCCGCCATCAACACGCCGTAGACTTCGCGGGGCCAACCGTGCGCGAGGTCCGGTCAGTGGCCGTGGGCAGCGTCGAGTGGGCTGGCGTCCACCGCACGTTCCAGCGGACGAAGAACCGGCTGAGGTCGAAGGCGATGGATCCGTAGAGATTAACGGTGAGGACATGGCTTACCGACCGGCGATTGTCGCTCATTGGTGCAAGGAGTTAGCCACATCCGATGCACAACAGCCGTCTGCGAGCCATCGAACGGTTCGACGTCCCAGAAATAGACCAACCAGAGTTACAGGACAGCTTCGCCTCACTAAGTCTGTGTTCGACATCGATGCCAGTCGGTACTTCCGTGACGAATTTTTTGCAAACGAAGATTGGTCAGTAGATATTCGGGCTGGAAAAAGATGGGAGCAGGCAAATATAGTTTTCCATTTGCTGGGCTTAGAAGGATTATCAACCCCCCAAACGTTGTTAGTTGAGTATGCGTCACATCGTGCGGACCATGCCGGTGAACCTACTACTGTTCTGAAATGGGGACCAGCACTAAACCAATGGCTCCGTGATAACAATCATACCGAATACTGGATCGTGCTTGAGAAAGATATCAATGGCCGATACTGGATGTCATTTCAATCTGATAAGCCTGGTTGGGCACCGTGACTCAATCCGTCGCTTCCTGCCGTTTGGACTGCAAGCGTCGTCGGGCCGCATCCAGCAGCGGGAGTAGCTCGGCGTATGCGGGGTAACGATTGGACAAGAACTCGTCCGTAGTCTGCATCACCGCGTGCGTAGGGTCGAGCTGGCCGTTGACACCTCGGCTGATAGTATCAACCTCATCTATTAGACCATTTGTTTTCAAAAGTGGCACGGTAAGCCTAGCAACCTCTGAGGGTACAAGCTCCAACACACCGCCTCCGTATGTGCGCCCCTCTATCTCCGAGGACAGAAGCGTTAGTGTGTTCTGAAAGGCGGCAGCCAAGTCATGCTCGCGACCGCGATATAGATCGCGCATTCGTCCCCGATAGATCGTGTCCGTTGTGTAAGCCTGCGCCTGATTGAGCAGTAGCCGATGGTAGTGGTGAGCCCGCTTGGTCATCATCAGATCCCCGCGCTGAATGTGAGGTACGCGGTACCAAGGCTTTCGTATACGGCACTTGTAGCGCGTCGGTAGACCTTGGGCCTCTCCAAGTGCTAGGTAATCCGAGACTCGCTGGCGACCGTTGGGTGTTGGTCGATCCTTTGAAAAGTCGAGCAGCCATGCACGGCTACCGTGAGTGCGGGCCGCCTCATGGTCCGCGTTGGTAAATACAACACCCGGCGAGTCTGCTGTTCGCGCAAGCAGTGGGATGGTCCAGTCCCACAGGTCGTACTCATCTGCCGTCTCGTCAGTAATTGTGAAGAAGGAATTGGCTCCAGTAACGATCGCCACTTCGATCCGAGCCAACTGCCCGAGCGCGTAGAAGCCGTCGAGCGCGCAGGCAGCGATGTACGCGTCATGCTCTCGCTCGGTCAGCATGTAACGCAGCCACGGGTCGCCGGATACCGCCACGCGATGCAGCCACCTGACTTCGATATCACGCCGATGCTCGCTAAACTGGACCGGCCTCGCCTCAGCGGGGCGCACAGCGCGCCTACCGCTCACCACTACGACGTCCTGCAAGATGTCGGGGAATGTTCCGCGGGGAAAGAGGTCGATCGACAAGTCGGTGAAACGTCTCACGAGGTACTGGCGAAACTGGCCACCGCTCGCGGTGCAAAACAACTCGCTCGGCAGAACCAGCGAAAAGCAGCCGCCCACTCTGATCCTATTGAGCGCCACGAGTGCGAAAGGAATCCACAAGTTGGAGACACGACGCAGGGATATGCCCAGTTCCGCGACCAGCGCCTCCGCAAGCGACCTGTCCTGTTCGCTCACAAACTGATACCGCACAAAAGGCGGATTGCCGACGACAACGTCGAAATCTTCGATGCCGCTCGTGGCCCAGTCGAAGAAGCTACCGTTAATGACGCGACCGCTTATGCTGCCCTCATCGAGTGCGGCTTCACATTTGGCGGACTCCGCCGGCATCAATTCAATAGCTGTCAACTCGATCCTTTGACGCTGACGGGCAGGCACGGCCCGAACCAGCCCGCGCAGAAAGGCACCAGCCCCGGCGGATGGTTCGAGCCACCGCCCTGACCATTCGCCTCGCATCGCTCTTATTCGAGAAAGGCAGAAGTCCACAACGTGAGGTTCTGTGTAGAATCCGCCACGGAGCTTATCAGGATGTACATGCTCTTTGAGAATCATGGCCTACTCAGCCCCATCTTATCGGCGAAGAACGCCATCAGTGCGCATCCCGTTGCTCAGGATTACGTGGCAGCATAACCGCCGGTCCGTCGGGCGTACAGTTGGGCGGGAGTATGAAAAAAACCGCGGCGTGACGCTGTGGGCTTCTGGGGGCGCGATGGGGCGGGGGATTGTTTGCGGGTGCGATCCATGCAATAAAAAACCTCTCGCGGGGGAGAGGTTTTTGGGGGGTGAGGGGATGAGGCGTCGGCTCAGAGCAAACCGTCGAGGGGTTTGCCTTTGTCGGCGACGGTGAAGGGGCGGCCGGAGGGGCTTTTGACGACTTTGTCGAGGGGGAGGCCCAGGGCGGCGGCGATGGTGGCGTTGAAGTCGGGGATGCGGCATTCCTTGTCTTCGACGTCGAAGCCGTTGGAGGTGGTTTTGCCGTAGACCTGTCCGCCCTTGATGCCGCCGCCGGCGAGGAGGCCGGAGAAGGCCTTGGGGTGGTGGTCGCGGCCCATGGAGCCGTTGATGTGCGGGGAGCGGCCGAACTCGGTGGCGAGGACGACGAGGGTCGAGTCGAGGAGTCCGCGGCTCTGCAGATCGGAGAGCAGGGTGGACATGGCCTGATCGAGGACGGGGACGCGGTCCTCGAGGGCGTCGAAGTTGTCGGTATGCGTGTCCCATCCGCCGAGGTTCACTTCGACGAAACGGACCTGCTGTTCGACGAGGCGGCGGGCGAGGAGGCAGCCCTGACCGAATCCGTTGTTGCCATACGCGGTGCGCATGGCTTCGGGTTCCTTCATGATGTCGAAGACTTCGGTGTCCTTGGAGTTCATGAGCTTGATCGCATCGGAGTACAGGTTCGTGTAGGCACGAATCTGCTTCTGGTCATAGTGATGACGGAAGGGCTTGTCATAGGCGTCGGCCAAGCTCAGGCGATCGTAGAAGTCTTTTTCGGAGAAGGGGACCTTGCCGTAGGGGAGTCCGTCGCGGGCGCCGCCGATGGGCAGGGGGGCGTACTTGGATTCGAGGAATCCGCTGGTGGCCTGCGAGCTGGAGCCGCCGATGATGACGTTGCCGGGGAGGACGGGGTTGTGCCGGCCGTCGAGGGCGAGGAGCCAGGAGCCCATGCCGGGGTGGATGATGGTGCCGCGCATGGCGTAGCTGGTGTGCATCATGTACTGGCCCTGCTCGTGGGCGCCGGTGGTCGAGCGGAGGGAGTTGACCACGGCGACCTTGTCCATCTGCTTGGCCATGCCTTTGAGATGCTCACCGAGGCGGATGCCCGAGACGTTGGTGTTGATGACGCCCATCGGTCCCTGCTCGGGGGTTCCGGGCTTGGGGTCGAAGGTGTCCAGATGGCTCATGCCGCCGGACATGTAGAGGTAGATGACGTTCTTGGCTTTGCCGGTCGCAGCGGCGGCGGCGGACTTGGGCGTGAGCATGGGCCACATGCTCACCCCCAGGAACGTGTAAGCCGCACGGGCGGCGAACTGACGCCGGGACATTTCATTCATGCGATGGACGATGTCTTTGAGCATGGCGGGTTCCTTATGCGGGCTTACTGGACGAAGGAGAATTCGCGGGTATTGAGGACGGCCCAGACGACGCGGTCCCAGTCGGGCTGCGAGCCGAGCATTTGCCCGGTGACCTGGCGTTCGTAGGGCGTGGGCGGACGGTTGAGGAGACTCAGGAAGATGACGTTGAGTTTGTCGGCGGGGTTGTTGGCCTTGTCAAGCGTCTGGGAGAGCATCGAGTTGGGGGCCATGACCCACTTGGTGATCGGGCCGTTGAACATGGCGAGCACCTGAATGATGTTGCCTTCATAGCAGGCGTTGGACATCAGCTCGCGGTCGGCCTGTCCGAACTGGCGGAGCAGGTGGTTGTAATTTTCGGGCTGGCGCAGCTCGGAGGCGCGCTTGAACCCGTCGTTGTAATCCTTCCAGCGCGAATCGTCGACCTTGGGGCGGTCCTTGTACTTGTCCTTGTCGCTCATGCCGCTCATGGACGCCATCGGGATCATCATCGACGGCTCCTTGAGTTCCCGGCGTTCCTTCTCAAGCTGCTTGACGAGGGCGTCGTTCTTGGCGGTCTTGGCCTCGTCGATCTTCTTGGAGATCTCGCGGCGCTTCATGTCGTATTCGACGCGCGGCTTGGCGATGTCGATGAGCTGCTGCGGGGTCAGCCCGGCAAGCTGCTCGCCGCGGTCATAGCGGCCGGTCGATTCGCCGTAGCGGTGATCGGGGTCGGGGATGGCGAGGGTCATGAGCGAATCCCAGATCTGCTCGGCGCTCATGCGGTGCAGCAGCGGGCCGGGGAAGTAGTACGTCGCTTCCTCGGGCAGGTCCTCGACGGTGACCATGCGCTGATAGGTGCGCGTGTTGTAGAGCATGCGCTCAAACTGCTTGAGGTCGAAGTTGAACTCCTTCATCTTGTAGGTCAGATAGGCCAGGAGTTCGGGGTTGGACGGCTTGGTGTCGTCGGTCATGGCGTCGATGGGGTTGGCCAGGCCGATGCCCATGACCTTCTTCCACATGCGATTGGCGATGACCATGGCGAAGCGGGGATTGTCCTTGGCGGTCATCCATTTGGCGTAGGCCTCGCGGACATCGTCGGTCTTGGACAAGTCGGGCGAGTCGCCGAAGAGCGCGAAGGGCTTGACGACCTGATTGGGCTTGGCGTCGTCGTACTTGTAGTTGCTGGGCAGGGTGATGTTGCGGTTGGAGACGCTCACGCCGTAGCTGAGCGGGCGGACGATGTTGTCGAGGGTCTGCATCAGGGGCTCGTCGCCCTTGATCATCATCTTGGCCTGTTTGACGTTCGGGGCCTCGGTGCGGGTGTTGACGCCGTAGGTGAACGCGGCCATTTCGTAGAACTCGTACTGCGTCCACTTGTCGAAGGGATGGTCATGGCACTGAGCACAGACGAGACTGGTGCCCAGGAAGACCTGCAGGTCGTTGGCGAGGTGGTCGAGGGGCATGCCGTCGTCGCGGAGGTAGTACCCGGCGGCGCCGTCCTCCCAGGTGTAGCCCTTGGCGGTCACGAGGGAGTAGACGAACTTGTCGTAGGGCATGTTGGTGCGGATGGCGTCCTTGACGTAGTCGACGTAGGCCTGCCCGCCGCCGTACATGTCGCTCTTGATGCGGAGGACGTCGGCCCAGTAGTTAAAGTCATTGGAGACGTGACCGGCGGAGTCCAGAAGCTTGTCGATGAGCTTGGCGCGCTTGTTGATGTCGCGCGAGTTGAGGAAGTCCATGGTCTCATCGAACGAGGGAATGCGCCCGATGATGTCCAGGTAGGCGCGGCGCATGAAGATCTGATCGTTGGCGGGGGGATTGGGCTGAACTTTGTGTTCGGTGTAGGCGGCTTCGATGAACTGATCGATGGTGCGGCTGGCTTCGATGATCTCGTCCTGCGAGGCGATCTTGTTGGCGATCGAGGGCGCGGCGGCTTGCTTGCCCAGCCGTTCGATCAGCGACGATTCACGGGACAGATCAGCGTAGGCCGTCATCACCGTGGGCACGATCACGAGGGCCGCCACCAGACCGAGAACCAGCCGGGACCGAGAGAAGATCATGTGCAGTCTCCGAAGTGAAAGTCGCGCGAATCGTCGGCATGCGCGGAAACCCAATCCGTGAACCGTCATCCATGAGCGGCAAGGGACTGGGCGCCTCTTCTACCTTATCGGCATGTGCATGCGCGAAAGTCTGTGCTATTCATACTATATCTTCTGGGACGCGATTCTCACAGGGAAGTTCCGAGCGTGCGTACAATTTTTTTACGAGGCGAGCGGTCATCGGATTTGGCAAAGTTTTTTTGCGAAGCGTGACAAAATCCGCCGGCTTGACGGCTTATCTTGTAGAGGCGACGAGGCCCGCCGGTGCGGCGTCGTTTCTTAAGTGCGTCAAATTCACAGGTTAGGATCAATTGGATAAAGATACCCGCCAAGGTGAGCCCCGCCATGAAGACGGCCGATACGCCGCCTTCATGCGGCTTTTTCTGGCCCATCAGCGCCGCATCTACGGGTTCATCCTCGCGATGCTGCCCAATGCGGCGGACGCGGACGATGTCTTGCAGGAAACGAACCTGGTGATGTGGGACGCCTTCGATCGCTTCGAGCCGGGGACGGACTTCGCGGCGTGGGGCATGCAGATCGCCCGCTTCCGCATCCTGCGCTACTTCGAGCAGCGCAAGCGCGAGCGGCGGACGTTTTCGCAGAAGACGATGGAGATGCTCGCCGACGAGATGGCGGGGATGGGCAACGCCCCCGATGCGATCCACGGGATCCTCGGCGAGTGCGTCGACAAACTGCCGGCCGAAGAGCGGCAGCTCATCACGATGCGTTACGAGCAGGACGCGGCGGTCAAGGATGTGGCCGATCGCATGGGCCTGAGCATCTTCACGATCTACAAGCGGCTCAACCAGACGTACCTCAAACTGCTCAACTGCATCCGCCGCACGATGAACCCCAACCGGGAGGGGGCGCTATGACGGACAAACCAGCGAAGCATGTCGTCGATCTGTTCGCGGCGTACAGCGAAGAGCAGATCGGCGAAGAGCAGATGCAGCGGCTTGAAGCCATGCTTCAGGACGATGCGGAGGCGCGTCAGCAGTTTCTGATGTGCACGCTGCTTCGCGCCTCGCTTCAGGAGCGCTACGCCACGCCCGCCGTGGAAATCATTCCCGAAGCGCCCGCGTCATTGCCGGGGCGGCGTCAGATTTGGCGCTGGGCCGGTCGCATCGCGGCGATGCTCCTCATCAGCGCGGGCGTCCTCGGGGCGCTGTGGCTGGGCCGCTCGCATGGGAAGGATCAGTCGGGCAGCGGGCCGGCAGCGCCGGTGGCGGTGCTGACGGAGTCGGACGATGTGGTGTGGGGTCGGACCTCGATGGACGCGGAGCAGCTTGTGCCGGGGGCGTCGCTGACCCCCGGGCGTCTGCGGCTTGTGTCCGGCCGGGTGCAGGTGCTCTACAACAGCGGGGCGGTGGTGACGATCCATGGCCCGAGCGACTACGAAATTCTGGCGGACAATCAGGGCCGACTCGCCAGCGGGTCGATGCTGGCGTATGTGCCGCCGCGGGCGCGTGGGTTCACGGTGCAGGGTCCGCGGGGATTGTCGGTGATGGACCTGGGGACGGAATTTGAAATGCGCGTCGATCGGGACGGCCGCTGCGGGATCGATGTCCTGCAGGGGCGCGTGGCGTTGATCAATCGCGACCAGTACGAGGAGCTGACCGCCGGCGGCGCGGCGCACACGACCGTGGCGGGGCGGATCGTGCTCGTCGGCGCGACGCCGGAGCAGATTCGTTACGTGCACTACAGCTTCGACGAACCGGCGGGCGATCCGCTTGAGGATGCGGGGCAGGGCTTCATCGCCGGCCCGTACCCCGCGGCCCTGCGGTTCACCGAGCCGGGCAAGGAAGGCCCCGATCGAATCGCCGGTCCGTTCGGCATGGCGCTGTCGTTCGACGGGATCAACGACTACGTGCAGACGCAGTTCCCGGGCATCGGCGGGTCCAAGCCGCGCACCGTGGCGATGTGGGCGCGGATCGCGCCGGATGCGTCGACGAAGGATTCGCTGGCGCTGCTCAGTTACGGGCGGTTCGAGCACGAGATGATCTGGCAGATGTCGTGGAACACGTACGCGGCGGACGGGGCGATGGGGGCGCTGCGCGTGGGCGTGATGGGCGATCAGATCGTCGGCAAGACGGACCTGCGCGACGGCAAATGGCACCACCTTGCCGCGACCTTCGACGGCTCCACCGCCCGGCTCTACGTCGACGGGCAACTCGATGCGACGCACGAGATGGCCCACAGCATCGACACCGAGATCGGCCGCGGCGCGACGCCGATGGTCCTCGGCCGCAACGTCAAACTCGCCAGCGGCTCCGATCAGTTCTTCCGCGGCGCGATCGATGAAGTGTACGTCATCGACGACGCCCTGAACGCCAATGAAATCGGCGCCTTGATGCACGACAACGCGCTGCCCGAGCGGCTTTCCAACGGACGCAGCCGGAATGGGGGAGCCCAACAATGACAAGGAGAATGGCCATGAGGATCGCACGTTGGATGACGCAAGCGGTGTTCGTGATGACGATCGGCGGGGCGCTGGCGACGACGCACGCGGCGCCGGTCGTGACCGAGGCGTTCAGTGACGCGTACACCGAGCAGGCGCTGATCAACGGGCAGACCGCCAACGGCGCGGGACTCACCGGCGCCTGGGCCACGACCACCACCAGCGGCCAGCCCGACACGCACGCCGTCGGGTCCAGCGGACTGGGCTATTTCGTCGGCAATCGCGTGCTCCTCTCGACCGACGGCAGTCTGACCTTCGGCACCACCGGCTCCGCCTCCGACCGCGTCTCCCAGGCCTCGCTCGCCTCCTATACGCCCACCGCCGGCGACCTCTACTTCAGCGGCATCGTCTCCGCGCCCTCCGGCACCGGCTTCGCCATGTGGCGCATCCTCGACAACGTCACGACCGGCCTGTCCCCCGGCGACTTCGGCATCCAGTTCGGCGTCAACGCCGGCAACGTCCGCATCCGCGCCCGCACCACCGGCGGCGTCTCCAACACCGACTTCAACGTCGCGACGAGCTTTGTCGGAAATCAGAACATGTTCTTCGTCATCAAGGTCGAGCAGAACGTCTCCGGGTCCAACGACCGCGTGAGCGTGTGGCTCAATCCCTCGAACCTCGGCTCCGAAGCCGCCGCCGGCACGCCGACGTTCACCACGCTCGTCGCCGCCTTCGATCAGACCACTTCCAACCGCGCTGTCGACAACCTCAGCGTCCGCACGGTGAATTACACCGGCACTTCGTGGGCCGGGTTCGATGAATTCCGCATGGCGGGTTCGTGGGCCGAAGCCGTGCCGAGTCAGAAGATGATCGCCTTCAAGACCGTCGCCGACACATACGTGCAGGCCGACGGGTCCAGCGGCGGTTCGTCGCAGATCCTGGCGATCAAGAACGCCTCCACGCTCGGCTTCTCCCGCAAAATCTACAGCCGCTTCGACCTCAGCTCGATCGACGAGTCGATGATCAAGGACGCGCGGCTGTCGCTGACGATGGACCTGGCCGGCGGGTCGTCGGACATGGATCAGACCCACGCATGGGTCTTCAATGTTTACGGCCTCAAGGACGGCGACGCCGGCGAAAGCTGGAACGAATCGACTCTCACCTGGGCCACCGCCCCCGGGAACGACACCGCCAGCGGCGACGGTGTTCTCTCGGGTAACACGACGCTGCTCGGCTCGTTCATCGTGACCGGCTCCGAACGCCTGAACCTGATGCTCACCGCCGACGAACTGCCCGGACTCGTCGACTTCCTCAAGGCCAATCTCAACGGCCTGGCCACGCTCATCATCACGCGCGACACCGCCGGCGACGGCGTCGAACTTTCGCCCAATACCGTGCACGGCATCCGAAGCCGCGAGTACGACATCGCCAATGGAACCAATTTCGCCATGACCCTCCTCGTCACCGTCCCGACCCCCGCCGCGCTGCCCGCGGGGTTGGCGCTGATGGGGCTGGCACGTCTGCGTCGCCGGGGCCGCGCCGACAAGACCGCTTCCCGCTGAGAAAACAGAAACAGGAGACTGTGAAACATGATGTTTGAGATGTTCAAATCGTTCGGAATGGCGCGACAAGCTCGGGCGCTCCTCGCCTTGTGCGCCCTCTTCGCCGTCCCGCACGCCGCCGATGCGGCGATCGTCGCCAGATATGACTTTTCCTCCGGCAGCGTGACCAATTCAACCACCTCGACCGCCGCCGCTTCGAGCGTCGCCGCGTCGCCCGCCGGCACGACCGCCAGTCTCATGACCCTCGCCGGCTCGAGCACCGGCTCCAGCTTCTCCATCTCCGGCACCACCAACACCGCCTATATCGCCGCCAACCTCACCGCCAATTCCTTCGCCAACGCCATCACCCTCGGCCGATATCACACCTTCAACGCCTCCCTCACCAACCCGTACACCCTCACCGGCCTGACCTTCGACTTCGGCGGGTCCAACAACTTCGTGTCCACGACCGTCAACATCAACTTCGGCGTGCAGGCCCAGATCGGCGCCGGCGCGTTCAACACCATCGGCACCGCCGTCTTCGCCATGCCCCCCGGCATGTCCACCTCGTCCATCAACCTCGGCGGATCGTTCAGCGCCCTCCTCAATAGCACATTCGAGAACCTCAGCAGCACCACCGTCACCTTCCGCATCTACACATGGGACGCGGACACCGTCTCGAGCGCTCACACCACGCGCTTCAAAAACGTCGTGCTCAGCGGTTTCGCCGTCCCGACCCCCGCCGCGCTGCCCGCGGGGCTCGCGCTGATGGCGCTGGGCGTGATGCGTCGTCGGCATTGAAAGAAAAAAGAAAAAGGCCAGAGAAACGGAAATCGAAATTTTTAGTGGAGCCAAGTGAAGTCATGCAAGCCAATCGCAATCAAACCCGAATCGTGTCCCAAGTCGTCCTCCTCGCCGCGGCGCTTTTGCTGCTCGTCGGCGCCAACGCTCATGCCGCTGTCATCGCCAACTACGACTTTAACGCAGGCAACGGCGTCTCGACCGACACCAACGCCGACTCCAATGCCCTGAACTTCACCGGCGTCGGCGGCAACGCGGCGATCTCCGGCTCGACGTTCTCCGCCTTTCTCCGATCCAACGCCACCGGCTCGACGCAGAACGCCGCGCTCTCCGACACCGACTACTTCAGCTTCACCGTCAACGCCGTCGGTGCCGCGAAGATGAACCTCACCTCGCTCGTGTTCAAGTTCGGCGCCAGCACCGGAACGCCCACGCTCCACAACACCGTCTACGTTCAGAACAGCGTGCAGGGCTTCGGCATCGCCGCGCCTTTTTCCAGCTATTCCTCGACGCACTCCAACACCGGCGGCCTCGTGCAGGTCGCCACCATCGTCCCGCCCATCGACCTGTCCGCTGCGATTTTCAAGCAGCTCACGACCATTGAATTCCGCTTCTTTTTCTCCGATGACCAGGACACGACCGGCGAGATCAACCGGCTCGACGACGTCGTGCTCAACGGCGTGATCGTCCCGTCGCCGATGGCGCTGCCCGCCGGTTTGGGCCTGTTGGGGATTGTCCTCATGGGCCGACGCCGCCGGTGACCGTTTAATGAATGCAGGTTCTCAGTCAATGATCAAGCGCGCCGCATTCACGCTCATCGAACTGCTCGTGGTGGTGTCCATCATCGCGCTGCTCATCGCTGTGCTGCTGCCCGCCCTGACGCAGGCCCGCACGCGGTCCAAGGAGCTTGTCTGCGCCGCTGACCTGCGCGCGCTGACGCAGGTCACGATCATGTACGCCAACGAGTACCGCGGGTCGCTGCCGGACTTGGGCCTCAAGCCCGGCACGAACACGGCGGCGTCGCAGCTCTACTACACCTTCATCGAATGGCGCAAGCTCTTCGAGAACAAGTACGGCATCCGCCGCAATCATTGGTACAGCCCGAACAATCCGTCGTGGAGCGGCGACGATCTGTACTACTGGCCGACCGGCGTCCCGTCGACCTCGACCGACATCGTGATGGGGCGATTCTATTTCACTTCGACGAAGGGCAACGGCCGGGATGTGGCGACGTCGTACATGTTCAACGGGCTGGTCGATCCGCTGCCCGTCGGCGAGTGGCCGCTCTTTGCACAGAAGCTTTCGGACAAGCCGCACTGGTCGATTGTCTGGACCGACCTGAATCGCGAGTATCCCTCGACGCCCGGTTACATCGACTGGTCCACGCCCGGCGCCAACCGCATCGGGGCCAATCATCTGTACGGCGATATACACGACATTCCCGCGGGGTCGCACGAATCGCATCTGGACGGCAGTGTGGAGTGGGTGTCCGGCTCCGACTTTAAGGTTCGCGCCCGACCGGGCAACGAAATCGAAGCATGGTGGTGAGGATTCCGAAAATGCGCCGCACGCACGACAATCCGTCCGCGTTCACGATGATCGAACTGCTCGTGGTGATTTCGATCGTGGCGCTGCTCGTCGCCCTGCTCATCCCCGCGCTGGCCCAGTCACGCCTCCGCGCCAGGGAAGTCGTCTGCGGGTCGGACATCCGCACGCTCTCTCACGCCACGATCGTCTACGCCACCGACAACTTCGGCCTGATGCCCGACCTGTCGCTCAAACCCGGCACCACCAGCACCTACACGAATGATCTGTACTGGACCTATCCGGGCTGGCGGAATTTCTTTGAGAGCAATTACAACATCACCCGCCGCCAGTGGTACAGCGTGTCGAATCCCTCATGGAGCGGCGATGAACTGTACTACTGGATCGGCGGCGCGTCGGGCGGGACGGCGGCGACGGCGACGCAGCTCATCCTCGGACGCTTCTATCTGCCTTCGACCCTCGGTAATTCCGATGCGATCTTCAACGGCACCGCCGGCGCGGTCCCCGCCTCCGCGCGCCCGCTGTTCCCGACACGGCTCTCGTCCAGCGCGTACTGGCCCTACCTCTGGACCGACCTCAACCGCGTCTACCCCAGCGGTGCGACAATCAACTGGTCCATGTCCGGCGCGTCGCGCATCGGCGCCAACCACCTGGACAACCGCAACTACACCGAAATGCCCGGCGGAACGCACATCGGGTACATGGACGGCAGCGTCGTGTGGGTCAGCGGATCGCAGATGAAGAAGCGGGTCGTGTACAATAGCGTCGACTATTACTGGTGATTCGTCCAACCGTTTCCACACTCCGGAAAACTCCATGACTTATCGAATCCCTTGCGCGGCGATCGTGGCTCTGTCGTTTTGCTTTTCGATGGGTGCTGCGCCGGTTCGCGCGGCTGAGGAGAAGCTTTCGATCTCCGGGCGCTATCCGAACCTGGCGATGTACAACCATCAGGGCGAGTGCGGCGTCGGCGCGGTCGTGCCTTGGGCCGGTCGGTTGTGGGTCATCACCTACGCGCCGCATCAGCCGCGCGGCTCCGATGACAAACTCTACGAAATCGACGACGACCTGAACCAGACGATCCGCCCCGAATCGATCGGCGGCACGCCGGCCAATCGCATGATTCACCGCGAATCGAACCAGCTTTTCATCGGCCCCTACGCCATCGACGCCGACCGCAACGTCCGCGCGATTCCCTATTCCAAGATGCTCGGCCGGCCCACCGCCAATGCGCGTCACCTGTCCGACCCGGCGAACAAGATTTACTACTATACCATGGAGGAAGGCCTCTACGAAGTCGATGTGCATACGCTCGACGTCACCACGCTGATGAAGGACGCGGCCGCGCCGGGGTTCGTCAACGTCCTGCCGGGCTATCACGGCAAGGGCGCTTACTCATCGCAGGGCCGGCTCGTCGTCGCCAACAACGGGCAGCACGACGATCATGACTACAAGCATCATCTGTACGGCCCGAGCGGGACGCTTGCCGAATGGGAAGGTCCGGGGCATGACTGGCACGTGCTGATGACCAACCAGTTCACCGAAGTGACCGGCCCCGGCGGGATCGAAGGGAACGCCAAGGCCGACGACCCGCTGTGGTCGATCGGCTGGGATCAACGCTCGCTCATCCTCAAAGTGCTCGACGGCGGCGACTGGTACACGTACCGCTTGCCCGTCGCCGATTTCAGCTATGTCGCCTCGCATGGTTGGTACACGGAGTGGCCGCGCATTCGCAAGGTCGGGCCCGAGGGGCAGTACCTCATGAACATGCACGGCGGATGGTTCGACTTCCCCGGGGCGCTGCGGGCGGAACACGTCGGCGGACTGGCCCCGATCGGAAATTACCTGAAAATCACGGGCGATTTCGCCAATTGGCACGACCGCATCATCTTCGGCTGCGACGACACCGCCATCACCGGCGGCAACAACATCGCCGGCCAGTCGCATTCGAACCTCTGGTTCACGACATGGCAGGGACTGCACGAAGCGGGGCAGCCCTATGGGCTCGGCGGCGTGTGGGTGCATGACGAAGTCGAAGCCAACACGCCCAGCGATCCATACCTGCTCGCCGGTTACACGCACCGCGCGATCCACCTCGCGCACGACGGCGACGACCCGGTGTGGTTCACGATCGAAGTCGACAAGAAGGGCGACAATCACTGGCAGCCGTATGCGAATATCGAAGTGCCGCCGCATGGGTATGTCTGGCAGGCGATCGGCGACGATGTCGAGGCGCAGTGGCTGCGCGTGCGGACGAACCGGCATGTCAAGGATGCGACGGCGTATCTGCACTACGGGATCAGCGCGGGCGTGAAGACGGACCGCGCGATGTTCGCCGCGCTCGCCGATGTCGACGCCAAGCAGCCATGCTCCCGCGGGATCATCCGCCCGCGCGGCGAAGACATGGGCACGCTTCAGTTCCTTGCCGAGACGGTCGACGGCGACGGGAAAGCGACCGGCGGCGGATACTACGAAATCGGCGCGGACATGAAGCTCAAGCCCGTCGCCGATGCCGACAAGCAGATCGCCTACATGAAGGACAAAGCGGCGATCAAGGCGAGCGGCGTGTCGGTCGATGACGCATCGGTCATCGTCAAGCGCGACGGCGTGACGTACCGGCTGCCCAAATCGTCGGCGGCGTACGACGCCCCCGGCAGCGCCGCGGCGCGCACGATCCGCGAGGTCGTCACGGAGCGCGATCTGCTCAACGCGGGCGGGACGATTTATGTATTGCCGCACCCGGAGTCGATGAGCGTGCGCGGGATCAAGCCGGTGTGTACGCATGACAAGCGCATCGCCGACTTCTGCTCCTGGCGCGGCATGCTGGTGATGAGCGGCTGCGCGAGCGATGCGGGCGATGATATGCACCACATCCGCTCGACGGACGGGAAGGTGGGTTTGTGGATGGGGGATATTGATGATCTGTGGCGGATGGGCAAGCCGCGCGGCGTCGGCGGGCCGTGGCGTCAGACGATGGTCAAAGCAGGCGCGGCGTCGGATGCGTATCTGATGGCCGGTTACGATCAGAAGAAGCTGGCGCTGTCGCATGACGCCGCGGAGGCGGTGAATTTCCGTATCGAAGTCGACGTGGCGTGCGACGGGACGTGGCGCGCCTTTCAGACGCTTTCGGTCGCCCCTGGCCAGACGCTCGAGTACGCCTTCCCCGCCGGTTACAGCGCCGGGTGGGTCCGCCTCGTCGCCGATCACGACTGCAAGGCGACGGCGACTTTCACGTACAACTGATTCGCCAGCTCACCTCTCCTGGAGGGAGAGGGGGCCGGAGGACTCCCGGCCGCTATGATGCACTCCATCCGGGCTGCGTTTTCATTTTTCATGCACACGAGGAACAGCGATGACTCATCGGATTTGGCGCGGCGTGATGGTGGTGGTGATGGTGTTGACGAGCGTCGCGGGGCGGGCGATGGCGTGGCATCATGAGGGGCATCAGCTCATCGCGCGCGATGCGGCGCGGGCGCTGCCGGAGGATGCGCCGGCGTTTTTGCGCGACGGGGCGATGATGATCGCGCATGTCGCGCCGGACCCCGATCTGCTTCGCTCGCAGGACCTGCCGCAGATCCGCTCGACGGAGTCGCCGGAGCATTATCTGGATTACGAACTGGTCGAGGGCAAGCCGCTGCCGGCGACGCGTTTCACGTATTACAAGATGCTCTACGACATGAAGCTCGATCCGGCGAACGTGGGCAATCTGCCGTACGCGATCACCGAATGGCAGCAGCGGCTGACGATGTCGCTGGCGGAATACCGCAAGTGGCCCGACAACGAGTTCATCAAGTCCAAGTGCCTCGTGTATGCGGGCATCTTGTCGCATTACTCGGGCGACCTGGTCATGCCGCTGCACACGACGATCCATCACGACGGCCGCGTCGTCGAAGGTCAGCCCACCAAGCGGGGCATTCACACGAAGGTCGACGATCTGCTCTACCGCATCAGCGACGCGGACGCGGCGCTGACGGCGGACATGAAGGTCGAGGCGTACGACAACGTGTTCAAGTCAGTGATGGCGGAGCTCGAGTCGTCGCACAAGCTGGTGGACAGGGTGTACGAACTGGAGGATCAGCTTCCGGGCGTGAAGGAGAAGAAGGAACTGACGCCGGCGGTGCGGGACTTCGCGGTCGAGCGGGCGCGCGAAGGCGTTCGGTTCACGGCGAGTCTGTTCTACACGGCCTGGGTCAAGTCGGCGAGCGTCAAAGTGCCGAGCTACTTCGATCGCGAGCCGGGGAAATGAGGGTGCTGAGCCGCGAGCGGCGGGGGGAAGTTAGCTGAATTCGCCGCGGATGTACTGAAGGGTATGGAATTCCTGGGGGGCTTCGAAGATTTTGCGGGTGTCGTCATATTCGACGAGGTAGCCGGTGCGGCCGCCTTCGGAGGTGTCGACGTACATGAAGCCGGTCTTGTCGGCGACGCGGGCGGCCTGCTGAAGGTTGTGCGTCACGATGGCGATGGTGTAGCGTTCCTTGAGCTCGACCATGAGTTCCTCGATCCGCCGCGTGGCGATCGGGTCGAGCGCGGAGCAGGGCTCGTCCATGAGCAGGACTTCGGGCTCGGTGGCGATCGCGCGGGCGATGCACAGGCGCTGCTGCTGACCGCCCGAGAGCGAGAGGCCGCTGGACTTGAGCTTGTCCTTGACCTCGTCCCACAGGGCGGCGCCGCGCAGGGCCTTTTCGACCTGCTCGTGCACATTGCCCTTGTACTTATTGAGGCGGAGGCCGAAGGCGACGTTGTTGAAGATGCTCATGTGGAACGGGTTGGGCTGCTGGAACACCATGCCGATTTTGCGGCGGACGATGACGGGATCGACGCGCCGGTCGTAGATGTTCAAGCCCTGATAGTGCACGTGTCCGTCGAAGCTGAATCCGGGGATCAGATCGTTCATCCGGTTGATGCAGCGGAGTGCGGTGCTCTTGCCGCAGCCGGAGGGGCCGATGAAGGCGGTGATCGTGCCGCGCTCGATGGGGATGTGCGTATCGCGGACGGCCTTGAAGGAGCCGTAGTACAGCTCCTTGATGTGGCAATCGATGACGATGTCCAGCGTCGGCGCCGGCGCGGGCTTCGTGGTCAGGGTCGTCTGCGGCTTGGGGGTTGTCTGGATCATGGATTTACCCTTGCGGTCTGCTACGACGAGAAAGAATCTGACCACCGATGTTGAACGCGAGAACCAGAAGCACCAGGACCAGCGAGGCGGCCCACGCCAGATCGATCAGGTTGTCGAACGGGCTGCCGGCTGAATTGTAAATGAAGACGGACATCGATGCAGTGGGTTGGAACAGGTGGACGTACGGATTATTTTGATTAACAGGCCACATAAAATTACTGGAAAGAGCCGTGAAGATCAGCGGGGCGGTTTCGCCGGCGGCGCGTGCGACGGCGAGCATGACGCCGGTGAGGATGCCGGGCAGGGCGGTGGGGACGACGACTTTCCATGTGACCTGCGCGCGTGTGGCGCCCATGCCGACGGCCGCCTGCTTCATCTTGGCGGGGACCATGTTGATCGCTTCTTCGGCGGTCAGCAGCACGATCGGAATCATCAGGACGGACAGGGCGGCGCCGCCGGCGAGGGCGGAGAACTTGCCCATCACCGCGACGATGGCCGCATAGGCGAAGACGCCGGCGAGAATCGAGGGGAAGCCGGTGAGCACTTTGGCGGAGAAACGGACGATGGTCGCGGCTTTTGAGTCGCGACCGTATTCCGCGAGGAAGATCGCGCCCAGCACGCCGAAGGGCACGCTGATAAGTGCGGCGATGCCGACCATCAGGAGCGTGCCGACGATGGCGTTGCCGAAACCGCCGCCGGCGTCGCGCGGGCCGGGGGGGAGTTGCGTGAAGGTGGCGAGTCCGCCGTGAATGATGCGCGTCCCGCCGCGGTAGATGAGCATGATCAAGACGGAAAACAGCGGGATGCAGGCGATGACCGTCAGCCCGCCGGCGAGCAGACTCAGCAGCATGCTCACAAGCGTGCGGCGATCGCGGTAGCTGCGGAAATACGCGGCGTGATGGGCGGGAATCGCGGCGGGGGAGGTGCTCATTGGCGCGCCCCCTTGCGGTCGCGATTGGAATACATGATCACCATCGAACCGGCGACGTTGACCAGCAGCGTGATCGAAAGCAGCACGAGCCCGGCGAACAGCAGCACGTTCTGCTCGGTCCGGCCGGCTTCGGGGAAGTTGTTGGCGATCAGTGCGGCGAGGGTGTTGCCCGGTGCGAAGAGCGAGAGGTGAAACGCATTGACGTTGCCGAGGAGCATCGCCAGCGCCATCGTCTCGCCCAGCGCCCGGCCGAACCCGAGAATGATCGAGCCCATGATGCCGGTCGAAGCGGTGGGCAGCAGGACTTTGAGGATGACTTCCCATCGCGTGCAGCCCATGCCGTAGGCGGCGTTGCGCAGTTTGGGATCGACGGCGGAGAGCGCATCGCGCGAGAGCGCGGCGATCGTCGGCAGGACCATGATGGCCAGCACCATCGCCGCCGGGAGCATGCCCGGGCCCACAAGCGTGCCTTTGAAGAAGGGGATCCACGAAAGATGCTGCCCGAGGAAATGACAGATCGGGCGCAGCAGGGGGATGACGACGTAGATGCCCCAAAGTCCGTAGACGACGCTGGGGATCGCCGCGAGCAGCTCGACGATGTTCTTGAAGACGAGCGTGATCTTTTTGGGGAGGAAGTCCTGGCTGAGGAAGATGGCGATGGCGACGCCGAACACGGTCGCGATGGAAAGTCCGATGAGGGAGCTGTAGACGGTTCCGAAGATCGGGGCGCGGAGGCCGAATTCTTCGCGTCCGACGTCCCAGTTGTCGGAGAAGACGAGCTTGACGCCGAACGCGCGGAAGGCGGGGACGGCGGCGACGCCGATCATGTAGAGGATGTAGGCCAGAAGCAGGACGGTGCCCCATGCGAAGCCCGTGGCGGACCAGCGCGTGCCGCGGTCGACGAAGCGGTCGAAACCCGTCGGCGGGCGCGAGATGGTCGCCAGTGCGTTCGTCGGGTTGGAGGGCACGCTGCTCATGGGGCTGTCGATCAAAGCGGCGTCGGGGTGTTACCCCCGCCGTCGCGAGGGTGGTGTTCACTCAACCTTGATGGCGTCGACGGCCGCTTCGACCTTCTCGACGACATTGGCCGGCAGCGGGACGTAGCCCAACTCGGCGCTGATTTTCTGACCGTCGTGCAGGCCGTACTTGATGACGTCCTTGAGGGCGTTGCCGATCTTGGCGTCGGTGTACTTGGGGTGCGCGAGGATCCAGGTGTAGGTCACGATCGGATACGAATTGTCGCCTTCGGGATCGGGGAGCCACGCACGCAGATTCTCGGGCATCTGCACGGCTCCGAGCGAAGCGCTGGCCGTCTCGAGCGAGGCCTTGACATACTTGCCGGCCTTGTTCTCCAGTTCCGCGGCGGGAAGCCCGGCGGTCTGGAGGTAGCCGTATTCGATGTATCCGATCGAGCCGGGCGTCTGCTTGAGCAGCGCGGACACGCCTTCATTGCCCTTGCCGCCGACGCCGACGGGCCACTTGACCGTCTTGCCCACGGCCGGCCCCGCCGCCCAGTCCTTGCTGACGGCGTTGAGGTGGGTGGTGAAGACGAACGTGGTGCCGGAACCGTCGGAACGGTGGACGACATTGATGGGCATGTCGGGGAGGGTCACGCCGGAGTTCGTGGAGGCGATTTTCGGGTCGTTCCACTTGGTGACGGTGCCCATGAAGATGCCGACGTAGGTATCGCGCGAGAGCTTGAGGTCGGCGACGCCGTCGAGGTTGTAGGCGAGGACGATGGAGCCGGCGGTCATGGGCAGCAGGGTGACGCCGCCGTCGACCTTGGCGATTTCCTCATCGCTCATGGCGGCGTCGGAAGCGCCGAAGTTGGTCGTGCCGGCGGTGAACTGGGTGATGCCGCCGCCGGAGCCGATCGACTGGTACTCGATGATGACGTTCGGATGCGCCGCGTGGTAATCCTTGAACCACTGGCTGTAGAGCGGCGCGGGGAAGCTGGCGCCGGCGCCGACGAGCTTGATGACTTCGGTGCTTTCGGTGGTCGCGGCGGGTGTGGAGCCGCCGCCGGGCGCGGGCGTGCTTTGATCGCCGCCCTTATCGCAACCGGTCAGCGACAGACCGATCGCCATCAGACCCAGACCCATGATCGTGTTCAGACGTTTCATCGAAAGAGACTCCAGACTCAGTGAAGGGATAACCATGCGACAATCGCCTCGGGTTTGTCCCGATGATGCGCGTGAGGGATGTAAGGGGAATGAGCGAAGCGTGAGCGTTCGGTTAGAACGCGTCGTCGGCGGGCGGGTCTTCCAGGAGATGATGCTTGGACTGCTTGAGCTTCTTCCAGCGGTCCTTGATGCGGCGATAGGCCTCTTCGGTCCCGATCTTCCCGCCGACTTCCAGGGCGCAAATCCAACCCACCTCGGCGGCGAACTCGCGCAGATTCGACTGCATGATCATCTGCTCGGGGGTGAGGTTCTGTTCCTTTTTCATCGAGACGGGTCCTTGATCCGGCCGGGGCGAAGTTGCAACAGTCTAGCATCCCATATCGCCCCAAGCCGCTTCGGACATGAGGGGATCGCGCGGGCGTCTGGTTGAGACGGGCAATTTTCATCGGAAACGGGATCCTCATGACCGCGTCTTTTCGGGGTCCCGGCGCCTCTGCCCGGACCCCTTCGGGCATCCAACGGAAGACTAGAGTTCGATTGTTATGATTCCGTGAGGATTCTGAGCAAATTCAGAGAATTTGGTTATGAAAACGAGGAAAACTCAGATGGGATGGTCATCGAAATCGCATGGATGCATGGATATAACCTATTTTCATCATTATTTTTGTGTCAGATTTGCAAGGCGATGGCTCGATCGGGCATGAGGGCGTTGTTTAGGCATGTTGGAACGGGTGGGTCGGCCTAGTGGTAGGGGGTTTTCGCCGCGGGGGTCATCGGCTAACATCACGGCTCGGCCGCCGGCGGTTTGAGGCAATGCGGCGGCCCCGTCGTCCAGTTCACGCTCCCTTCACCCGTTCCACAAGGGGTCGCCATGCTCATCGCGTCGTTTTTGTTTTTCACCGGTCTCGTCGCGGCGTTGACCTGGTGGCTGACCCACAAAGACGACCACGGCTCGTCCACCGGCTACTTCCTGGCCGGCCGGCGGCTCGGCGGCGTCGTCATCGCCGGGTCGCTCCTGCTGACCAATCTCTCCACCGAACAGCTCGTCGGGCTCAACGGCGACGCGTACAAGGACGGACTGTGCGTGATGGCGTGGGAAGTCGTGTCCGTGCTGGCGCTGGTGGCGATGGCGCTGTTCTTCCTGCCGCGCTTTCTCAAGAGCGGCATCGCCACGGTGCCGCAGTTCCTCGAAGAACGCTTCGACCGGGGCACGCGCGACATCACCACCGTCATCTTCCTCATCGCCTACACCGCCATTCTCCTGCCCATCATTCTTTACACCGGCGCCCGCGGGCTCAACGGCATGATGGACATGCAGAAGCTCACCGGCATCGCGTCGGAAACGACCGTGGTCTGGCTCACCGTCTGGATCGTCGGCATCATCGGGTCCATCTACGCGCTCTTCGGCGGACTGCGCACCGTCGCCGTCTCCGATACGCTCAACGGCGTGGGCCTGCTCATCGGCGGGTTCATGATCACTTACTACGGCCTCGCCGCCGTCGGCAGCGGCGCAGGCGCGATCGAGGGCTATCACATGCTGCGAACCGCCGAGGCGGCGCGGTTCAATTCGATCGGCGGGCCGGGGCAGACGATTCCGTTCTGGACGCTTTTTTCCGGCGCGACGCTCTTGATGTTCTTTTACTGGACGACGAATCAGCAGATCATTCAACGTGCGTTCGCCGCGCGCAATCTCAAGGAAGGTCAGAAGGGCGTCTTGCTGTGCGGGGCGCTGAAGCTGTTGGGACCGATGTACCTGGTCCTGCCGGGCATGATCGCGTATCACCTGTACAAGGGTGACGCGACGTTCGAGCCGGTCAAGGCGTATGGCCGGCTCGTGCGCGATGTGCTGCCGGTCCCGCTGACGGGGTTCTTCGTGGCGGTCGTCGTCGGCGCGATCTTGAGCTCCTACAACTCCGCCCTCAACAGCGCCACCACGCTCTTCAGTCTCGGCATCTACAAGCCCATGTTCAAACCCGACGCGAGCGATCACCAGGTGGTGCAGTCGGGCAAATGGTTCGGGTGGATCGTCGCTGTCCTGTCCATGCTCGGCGCGCCGCTGTTGATGCAGACCGAGAGCATTTTCAGTTACCTGCAGAAGATGAACGGGCTGTACTTCATTCCGATCTTCGCCGTCGTGCTGGTGGGCATGCTCTGTCCGCGCGTGCCGGCGATCGCCGCGAAGCTCGGGCTGGTGCTCGGGTGTGTGATCATCGCCGCCGGTTATTTCGTTCCGCCGCTCGCCGAGAAGCTCAAGGTGATCAACGGCTTTCACTTCCTCGGCCTTGTGTTCGTCTTTGTGATTGTAATGATGCTCGCCATCGGCGCGATCGCCCCGCGGGCGGAAAGGTGGCGACAGAACTACTCGGGGGACGTCGATCTGACGCCGTGGGGCGGGGCGAAGCCGGTCGGCGTCGTGCTTGTTTTGATCGTGATGGCGATCTATGCGTGGTACGCCGATTTTTCGATGCTGTCGGGGAGTTGATGCTCCGAGAAATTCGAGTATTTTACTGGCGTCACGGAGGTAACGTCGGTATGATGTTTGACAACTCTATTCGGTCCCGGGTACGTTCAGGCGTACCTCCCCGAGTGGAGCCCTCCAAACCGCCTCCCGCCGACTACCCGCCAACGACAGGAGCACCCGCATATGACCGATGAACGTGGACCCGCGCAGGAAATCCCCGCCGATGACGCCAAGCGCGCTCAGATGCTCGTCGATGCGTACAACAGCATTCGCGAGCAGCTCGCCAAGATCATCGTCGGACAGGATGAAGTGATCGAGCAACTCCTGATCGCGGTCCTCGCCCGCGGTCACTGCCTGCTCGAAGGCGTGCCGGGGCTGGCCAAGACGTTGATGGTCCGTTGCCTCGCCGAGTCGATGGACCTCTCGTTCCGCCGCATTCAGTTCACGCCCGACCTGATGCCCGCCGACGTGACCGGCACGGACATCATTCAGGAAGACAAAACCACCGGGCATCGTCAGCTCGTGTTCGAGAAAGGCCCGATCTTCGCCCAGATGCTTCTGGCTGACGAAATCAACCGCACGCCCCCCAAGACGCAGGCGGCTCTGCTTGAAGCGATGCAGGAGCACAGCGTCACGATCGGCGGCAAGACGTATCACCTCGACGAGCCGTTCTTCGTCCTCGCGACGCAGAACCCCATCGAACAGGAAGGCACTTACCCGCTGCCCGAAGCGCAGCGCGACCGGTTCATGTTCCACGTCGTCGTCAGCTACCCGAGCCGGGATGAAGAGCGGATGATCGTGCAGCGGACGACGAGCCGGTTCGAAGCGCATTTGAAGCCCGTCATGACCGGGGCGCAGATCATCGCCTGTCAGGAGACGGTGCGTCGCGTGCCGGTGCCGGATCATGTGCTCGACTATGTGCTGGACCTGGTGCGCAGCGCCCGGCCGAACGAGCCGGAAACCAAGCCGTGGGTCCGCGAGCTGGTGGACTGGGGCCCCGGTCCGCGTGCGTGTCAGCAGTTGGTGCTTGGAGCGAAGGTGCGGGCGGTGCTCAAGGGCCGCTACCATGTGACGCTCGACGATGTGGAAGCGGTGGCGCTGCCTGTGCTGCGTCATCGTCTCGTGCCGACGTTCAACGCCGAGGCCGAGGGAATCACCGTCGATGCGATCATCAATCGCCTGATGCGTGAGACGCCCAAGGGCGTCGAATCGCGCGTGATCTGAGTTCGGCGCGGCGTGAAAGCGCTTCGCGCCGCGTGGATCATCAAGGTGCATGCGCGGGCGATCGCCCGCCGTGACATGGGACGCACATGGCCAAAGTCAGCGACTTCATCAGTGGACACGATCTGGGGCGGCTCTCCAATCTTCAACTGCTCGCCCGGCAGGTGGTCGAGGGCTTCTGCTCCGGTCTGCACCGCTCGCCTCACAAGGGCTTTTCCGTCGAGTTCAAGCAGCATCGCCAATACGTCGCCGGCGACGAGCTTCGCCGTCTCGACTGGAAGGCGTACGGCAAGAGCGATCGACTCTACATCCGCGAGTACGAAGAAGAAACCAATCTACGCTGCACCCTCCTTCTGGATTGCTCGGGGTCGATGGGTTACACCGGCTCCACAAGCGGGGGACTTTCCAAGCACGACTACGCCGTCCGTCTCGCCGCCTCGCTCGGCTACCTGCTCCTTCAGCAGCAGGACGCCGTCGGACTCGTGACGTTCGATACGCAGATTCGCAAATACATTCCGCCGCGCGCCCGCCCGGCGCACCTTAAGGGCATGCTCGACGAGCTTTCCGCCACGAAACCCGGCGGCGAAACCGAACTGGCCAAGGTCTTTCATGATCTGGTGCCCAAGCTCCATCGGCGGGGTCTGCTCGTGATCCTATCCGACTGCTTCGGCGCTGTGCCGGATTTGCTCAAGGCCCTCGCCCACTTTCGCCATCAGCACCACGACATCGTCATCTTCCAGATCTACGACCGCGATGAACTGGACTTCCCCTTCAAGCAGTGGACCCGCTTCGATTCGCTCGAAGACGGGGCGAACCGGTTGATGGTCGACCCGGTTCATCTTCGCCGCGCGTATCTGGAAAACCTCGAGCGATTCCGTGAAGATCTGAAAAAGGGCTGCTATCGCCATCGCATCGACCTGGTGCCGATGACGACGGACCAGCCCTACGCCGATGCGCTCGCCTCGTTCCTCGCGTTGCGGAGGAAAATGGCATGACCTTCATCAACTGGATCATGCTCGGCGGCGCGGCGGCGTTCTCGATCCCGCTCATCATCCATCTCTTCAACCGCTCGCGGTTCAAGGTGGTCCAATGGGGCGCGATGCACCTGCTCGAATCCGTCATTCGCGTCAACAAAAAGCGCGTCAAGATCGAACAACTCATCCTGCTCCTCATCCGCTGCGCGATTCCGGCGCTGCTCGCGCTGCTCATGGCGCGGCCCGTACTGACCGGTTGGCGGGCGCTGTCGGGCGATACGCCCAGCTCGACGGTCGTGCTGCTGGACAACAGCTATTCCATGCAGGCCGGGGCGACGAGCCGCACGAACTGGGACGTCGCCATCGACGAGTCGGCCCGTGTGATCGAGCGGACGAAGCGCGGATCGGATGTGTCGGTGGTGATGATGGGCGGGGGTCCGGAACCGCTTTTTGACAAGCCGGCCTTCGACACGCGCGCCCTGCTCGATCAGCTTCGCCTGCAACACGCCGGTTACGGCGCCGCGGAAATCGAAAGCGGCGTCGGCGCCGCCGCCGGCATCCTCGGCGGCATGTCGCACGCCAAGCGCGACCTGATCGTCGTCAGCGATTTCCAGAAAGCCGATTGGGCCGGCGTCGACGCCCCCGCTCGCAAGCGGCTCGCCGAGTTGGTCAAGGGCATGAATGTGCCCGCCACACTGACGTTCATGCACGTGGGCTCGGCGGAAAAGGACAATGTCGCCGTCGAGTCGCTGGACTTTTCGCGTCAGACGCTCGGCGTGGGGCAGACGCTGACCGTCCGTGCCAATCTCCGCAACTACGGCGACAAGAGCTACGAAAACCTGCGCGTCTACTTCCGGGCCGACGGCAAGGAAGAAGGCGCGTCGCAGATCGCCCTTGCCGGCGGCGAAACGGCGCAGGCACTGTTCACCATCAAGTTCGACGAGCCCGGCTCGCACGTCGTCGAAGTCCAGGCCGACGCGCCCGACCTCAAGGCCGACAACGTCTATCAGGCGGCGATCTCCGTACTCGGTCAGATTCCGGTGCTGCTCGTCAATGGCGACCCCAGCAAGCAGCCGCTGGCCGGCGAGACGGATTTTCTGGAGATCGCGCTGCAGCCCTACGCGGCGGCGGACCGGCGCGGCGAAGCCAAGCTCGCCGACCTGATCGCCACCACGACCGTCAGCTACGATCAGCTCAAGCCCGAATCGCTCAAGGATCAGCGCGTCATCGTACTCGCCAACGTCCCCCGGCTCGACGACAACATGCTCGCGGCGATCCGCACCTTCGTCAGCGCCGGCGGCGGCGTCCTGATCTTCCCGGGCAACAAGATCGACGTGAACTGGTACAACAGCGTGCTGGCCGACCCGAACAACGGGCTGCTGCCGATGCGCCTCGACGCGCTCATCGGCGGCAAGTCCGAGGGCGCGGCCTCCAACATCGTCGCCCAGCATTACGAGCATCCCGCCCTCTCGATGTTCAACGATCGGGCCAACGGGAATCTGTCGGACGGCGAGATTCGCTCGTGGTACAAGATGTCGCCGTCGGGCGCGGAGCAGCCGCTGATCATCGCGCGGCTGGAGAACGGCGACCCCCTCTTTGCCGAGAAGAAGGTCGGCGAGGGATCGGTGATCGAAGTCGCCACGTCGGCGGACGCGGACTGGAGCAATCTGCCGATGCGGCCGTTCTTTTTACCGCTCATGCAGCAGACGGTGACGTACCTGGCGACGAGCGTGGAGCCGCCGCGGAATGTCGAGGCGGGCAAGCCGCTGATCGCCTTTTTGCCGCGGGAGAAACAGAATGTGACGTATTCGATGGTGGATCCGGACGGCGTGAAGACGAGCGTCAAACCCATCGAAAAAGCCGGGCACGTCGTCGTCGAGTTCAACAATACGCACCGCCCCGGTCTTTACACGCTCAGCGCCGACAATGAGCGGCCGATTCACTTCGTGGTCAACACCTCGCGGCGCGAGTCGCAGCTCGAGCAGCTCAGCAACGAGTCGCTGGACGCCATCGCCAAAGATATGAACGCCACCGTCGTTCACACGTCTGAAGAGTACGCCAAGATCGACGGCGAGCGGCGGCACGGTCGCGAGATATGGAAAATGATGTTGCTCGGACTGCTCGGGCTTCTGTTCGGCGAGATGCTCCTTGAGCAACTGTTCGCGAAAGGCAGGGTGTAATGCGGGACCTGCGCTTTGTCGGCGACCTGACGATCTGGATCGCGCTGCCCTTGGCGATTGCGGCGGCGGCGCTGGCGTGGTGGGTGTATCGGCGTGAGACGCGGACGGGCGTGTCGCGCTGGCTGGCGTGGGGACTGCCGACGCTGCGCACGCTGGCGATCTTTCTGATCGTGCTGATGCTCGCCGGCCCGGTGCTGCATCACCGCGAGGTGATCGGCGAACTGGGCCGCGTCATCATGTTCGTCGACGCGTCCAGGAGCATGAGCGTGGACGATCAGCAGGAATCGACGGGGCGGAAGCTCCTGCTGGCGCAGCGCCGCGGCTGGGTCCCGCCGGGCACGATCGACACAGCGATGGCCGACGTGGCGGATCAGCTCGACGAGGCGCAGCGGACGGTCGCGGCGCTTCAGGGTCATGTGATCTCCGCCACGCCGCTCAAGGAAGCCGCCGGGAAATTCGCCAAGCAGGTCGGCGCGGCCGGCGGGGCGATGAACGCACTGAAGGACCGCCCGATTGCCGCGCCGCCGGCCCCGACGGGGTCGATCACGCGCGAATTGTGGTGGAACCTCGCCGGCAACGAAGTCGAGGAACTGACCGAGCGACACAAGGATCGCCTCGATCATCCCGAAAAGGTCGACACGATCAACGTCCTGGCCACGCCCCGCAACCTCGGCGACAACTACGAGCAGCGCATCCGCGGCTACATCCATCCGCCGACCAGCGGCAAGTACACGTTCTGGCTCGTCAGCGATGACAACTCCGAACTGTGGCTCTCCGACTCGGCCGACCCCTCGCGCAAACAACGCCTCAAAGCGGTCAAGAATTACGTGCCGATGGATCAATGGCCCGACGACAACCGCACCGAGGGCGTCACGCTCGAAGCCGGCAAGTCCTACTACATCGAAGTGCTGCATAAGGAAGGCACGGGCGACGACTTTGCCGCCGTCGGATGGCAACTGCCCGACGGAACAATGGAGCGGCCCATCCCCGGGTCGCGCCTTTCGCCGGTCGGCTCCGATCCCGGCGGCGGCGACCTCAAGTCGATGATCGCACGCTTCCGCGATGAGGTCATCAGTCCGGCGGAACGGCTGGCCAATCAGCCCCTCAACGATCAGAAGGCGCTGGACGAAGCGCGGGCGCAGCTTGTCACGCTCGCCGCGGCGACGGACACTTATGAGAAGCGACTGCGCGGGGGATTCGAAGATTACGCCGCCGAGGTGCTCAACGCCGGCAGCCGGGCGGCACAATCGGCGGTCGCCAAGTTCGACACGATGTCGCGCTACGCCCGCGTCGAGTCGCTCTTGCTTGATGAGCATCAGGGCCTCTTGGCGCAGTTGCGTGAGAAGCATCACGTGGAGCTGATGGGCATCGCCGGCGGCGAGCCGCATCGCATTTGGACGCAGGGCGACGCGGCCCCGGCGCCGCAGTCATTGGACCTGCCGCCGACGGGCGAGACGACCGACCTGACCAGCGGCGTCAAGAGCCGGCTCACCGCTCTGCGCGAAGGCGTCAAGAGCACACCGACTGTCGCGGACACGCCCGGCAAGGACACGGAGCGCACCGCCGTGGTGATCATCACCGATGGTCAGCACAACGACGGCCCGTCGCCGATTCATACCGCCCAATTGCTCGGCCAGCGTCAGATTCCGCTCTTTACGATCGGGCTCGGCGCGGATCATCCGCCGCATGACTTGGCGATCATGAAGGTGTTCACGCCCGAAAGCGTGTCGAAGGACGATCGGGTGCGCGGCGAAGTGATCATCGCCGATCACATGCCCGCCGGTCAGCAATTCACGCTCCGCATCGAAGAGGAAGGCCAGCCCGTCTGGGAGCAGAAGCTCACCACGCAGGACGGCGCGCTGCGGCGGATTCCCTTCGACTTCCCGATCGACAAGTTCGTCGACGCCAAGCTCAAGGACGGCGATCGGGATGTGAAGGTGCTGAGTCTGCCGATGGCGATGCAGGTGTCGATCACGCCGCTGGAGGGCGAGGTCCGCAAGGACAACAACACGGCGATGATGCACTTCACCGCCACGACGCAGGACTGGAAGATGCTCGTCATCGACGGGCGCGCCCGCTGGGAGACGCGGTACATTCGCAATCTCTTTGAGCGCGACAGCCGGTGGAAGATCAACGAGATCATTGCCGGGCCGGGCGCGAAAAATGATGTGATCAAGCAGGGCGACGAACCGGGCATGTTCCCCAAAGACGCCAAGAGTCTGTTCGCCTACGACCTGATCGTGCTGGGCGAACTTCGGCCTGGCATGCTCAGCGAGGAGGAAATGACCTGGCTGCGCGAGTTCGTGCAGAACCGCGGCGGGGGCATGATCATTCTCGACGGCCAGCGCGGGCATCTGCGCGAGTATCTTTCCTCGCCGCTGGGTGATCTGATTCCCGTCAACTGGACGAGCGCCGGCGAGTCGCATCAGGGCGAATTGCCGCAGCGGCTGGCGCCGACGGAACTGGGCTTGCAGAAGCCGGCGCTCTTGCTGGCGAGCGACCCGGCGGAGAACGGCGAGTTGTGGCACGCCCTGCCTCCCCCGCACTGGGTCGCGCCGGTACAGGTCACGCCCGGCGCCGGCGAAGTGCTGCTCGAAGCGGTGATCGGCGAGAAGAAAGAGCCCGTCATGGTCGAGCGGCGGTTCGGGGCGGGGAAGGTGATCTACCTCGGCGAAGATGAATCGTGGCGCTGGCGCTACGAGGTGGCGGACACGTATCACGCGCGGTTCTGGAATCAGCTCGCGTCCTACACGATGGAGACGCCGTATGCGGTCAGCGATCAGTTCGTGTCGATCGACGCGGGGGGGACGCGCTATCGGCCGGGGGCGTCGCCGGACCTGCGCGTGCGTCTGCGCGACGGGGACGGCAAGCCGGTGCTTCATGCCACCGCCGAGGCGGTGCTCAAGCGTGAAGGCCGCGTCATCGCCACCGTGCTTCTGGACGCCGACCCGAACCAGGGCGGCATCTTCCGCGGCAAGGCCCCGCAGCTCGGGCCCGGCGAATACGAGGTCAGCGTGCGCGTGACCGGGTTCCCGGAAGAACAGATGAAGGCCAAGACCAGCTTCGTCGTCGAGCCCGCCGAGGTCGGGGAGATGGCGACGCTCGTCTGCAATGAGGACCTGCTCAAGCAGATGTCGACGGCGGGCGAGGGCGAATTTCTGCGTGAAGAGCAGGCGGATCGGCTGCCCAAGCTGCTCGAACCGCTCAGTGCCGGACGCGTCGTCGAATCCGAGACGGCGTTGTGGCAGAGCTATTGGTGGTTCGTGCCGATTATCGGATTGCTGTCGCTGGAATGGTTCCTCCGCAAACGCACCGGGATGCTTTAAGACTCATTCAGGAGACCGACCGTGGCATTCGATTTCCATCTCGATCCGGTCACAACCCAGAAGCTTCACGACTTCGGCCGCCGCCGCCGCCGACTCATCCTGCTGCGCGGCCTCTGCGCCGGGGTCGTCAGTCTGCTTGGCGCGATGGTGCTTATCGCCATCCCCGACTATCTGTTCGTACTTTCGGACACGGTGCGCTATGTGCTCAGCGGCGCGGCCTACCTGACGGCCATCATCGCCGTGTGGATCACGTGCCTCCGCATGATCGTGCACATTCCGTCGGAGCGCCAGCTTGCGCGGCTCATGGAGACGACCGAGCCGGGGCTGCACGAGGACCTCATCTCCGCCGTCGAACTCGGCGGCAAGGACGCGGACCCGTCGGGCGACTCGGCCGAATTCCGCGGGCTCCTTCAGCAAAGCGTGGCGCAGCGCGTGCGGAGCATCAATGTGCAGGCGCTGTTGCCGTGGCATCTGGTGACATGGTGGATGCGCGGGGCGGGGATCGTGATGGCGATTTGTCTGGCACTGGTGTTCATGCCCAATTCACCCTTCGGCGTGCTGATCGCGCGGGCGATGGCGCCGGCGGCGAATCTGGCGCGCGTGTCGCGCACGCATGTGATGATCCTCGAGCCCACACCGCTGAACATCACCGTGCCGCAGGGCGACCCGGTGCGCGTGGCGGTCGAACTGGCGGGCGAGGAAGCGGACAAGGTCACGCTGGAACTGACCCGCGAGGGCAAGCCGGCGGAGCGCGTTTCGATGACCCGTCAGGAAGGCCGGCGTTTCGCCACGAACATCACGGCGGGCGAGGAGAAGATGGGCTACCGCGTGCTGGCCGGCGACGCCGTGACCGCGCGGTACACGATCAGCACCGCCCCGCGCCCGTACGTGTCGAACTTCACCAAGACGTTCAAGTACCCGGCGTATACGCGCATGGAGCCGGAGACGAAAACCGAAAAGGACGGCCACCTTGAAGCGATCGCCGACACGACGGTCGATCTGAAGATGACGGCCGATCAGCCGATTTCATCGGGCGAACTGCGCATCGAGGAAGGCGCCAAGCAGACGACCGTCCCGCTTTCGATCACCAACGGCACGCAGCTTTCGGCGACGGTGCCGATGACGATGTCGGGCACGTACAAGGTGCACCTCGTGGCGGCCAACACGCAGTTCGAGAACAAGTTCAGCCCGCGCTACGAGATCATCGCGCACCCCGATCTGGTGCCGCAGGTGTCGATCACGCAGCCGACGCAGTCGCTGCTCCTGCCGCCCGATGAAATCGTCGGCCTGCGCGGCGAGGCGGAGGATGATCTGGGGCTTACCGAAGTGAATCAGATGATCCGCGTCAACAACGGGCGGTGGATCAAGATTCCCGTGTCGGGCGAGGCGGGCAAACAGGCGGCGATCGACCGGGCGTGGGACCTTTACGAACTGAAGCTCAAGGCGGGCGACAAGGTGGTCACGAAGCTCGTCGCCACCGACCTGAAGGGCAACGAAGGCGAGAGCGATCCGCTGCACATCACGGTGTCGTCGGACGGTTTCGATTCGAATCGGCTGGCGGCGTTGACCGGCAAGGCCAAGGCCGAGGCGGCGATGTGGCAGTGGCGCGGCGCGCTGTCGGCCCAGAAGAAGGCGGCGGACGAAGCGGCGGACCGCATCACCAAGAGCGACCCCGCCGACGTGCAGGCCAGCGTCTACATGGCGAACCTGCACGATGCGCTCGATCAGTCGCAGCAGGAAAGCAAGCGGGCGATGGCGACGGTCAGCGAGGCGATGAAGATGATGCGCCGCGGGGCCGATGCGCACGATCTGGCGCTGGCGCTGCGCGTCATCAGCCGGGCGGAGAACGACGAGCTACATACGGCGGCGTATTACATGGGCATGGCCGAGATGGCCAAGTCGCGCGAAGACCGCGACAAGAGCGTCCGCCGCACGCTCGAGCAGATTCGTCAGACCGCGTACCTGGCGGCGCATCTGGAGTCGCGCTTCGTCGACGTGCTGCTGGCCGAGCAGTACGCGGTGGCGACGGACGATCTGGCGAATCTGGTGCGTGATCAGCAGCGGCTTTTGGGTGACAACCCCGATCAGCTCAGGGACGATCCGGTCACGTGGAAGATCGTCAGCCGGCGCGAGGGCGTGGCGGCGAATCAGATGGGCGGGCTCGAGCAGTTGTTCACGGCGTACCGCGACCGGCTCGACAGCGGCGACGCGAATCGGCAAAAGGAACTGGCCCGCCGATTCGCCGACTACCGCAAGAAGATGGAGACGGCGATCGGCGACGGGACCAAGACGCCCGATCGCAACCTGCTGGGGCCGGCGAAGGAGCTGCGCGATTTTCTGATCAATCAGCACCGGGAGATGCGGGCCTATGCGTTCGACGCCATGACGCGTTCGATGCGCTATCGCCACGAGACGGAGGACGATGCGCGGCAGAGCTTCGAGGCGCTGTGGCGCGTGCGCGAGCAGATGGAAGTGGTGCTGCACGAAGCCAAACACGTCATGGAGGTCAGCAAGCTCAATGACGGGGCGAAGCTGGCCAGCGCGCAGGCGAAGCTGACGGAGGAGGCCAACGAACTGGTCAATCGCCGCGGGCCGCTGGCGGTCGAAGTGCTCAAGGATCGCGCGCGGATCGAAGAGTCGCGCCCCGATGCGGACCGCCGCTATATCGCCGACACGGGCAACGCCGGCCGGGCGATCGATTCGCTTTTGACGCGATTTACCTCGTCGCAGGACGATCTGGAGCATGCGGCCAAGCTCATCGACGACGTGCGCAAGCTCAATGATGCGTACCGGCTGCTCGATGCGGTCGGCGGCGTGCAGGAGATCGACACGACGGTCCGCGATCTGGGCGAACTGGAGAAGTGGAAGCAGACGACGGCGATGGCGTACACGCAGCATCCGCGCCTCTGGGACCTGTCGGACGATCAGCTCGACCGGGAAGTCCGCTGGGTGCGCGAGGCGCAGGGCAATCTGGATGCAGTGAATCTCATGCAGCAGATTCGCGGCAAGCCGTATGCGAATCAGGTCCGTCAGGAGATGAACGAGCGCCGCCAGCAGGATCGCGAATCGCGCAAGGTGACGGAGCCGATCGGGCTTGTGAAGGCGGATGTCGATCAGGTTTTGGCGCTGCTGCGTCCGCAGACAGACGAAGCGCGGAAGGTCGTCGAGGCCCTGACGCCGAATCTGCATGAACTGATGAAGGATGTGGCGGACAAGGCGCGGAACCTTGAGAAGAAGACCGAAGAGGCGGCCAAACAGGCGCCCGAAAAGACGCCGGAGAAGGCGCATCAGGATGCGCAGGAACTGAAGCAGAAGCAGGATCAGCTGCGCAGCGACGTGGCGGACGTGGTCGATGCGCTGCGTCAGGATGCGAATCTTCAGAATCCATTCACGGAGCAGGGGCGCGAGCGGGCGCGCGATGCGGACGATGCGACGGCGATGGTGCGCGAGCCGACGAACAAGGCGCAGCAGGCCGTCGAACAGGCGCAGGCGACGCCCAAGCAGGAAGAGCAGGCGGCCGCGCTCAATGAGGCGGCCCAGCAGCAGGAGAAGCTTGCCAAGACGCTCGATCAGCTTGCCGAGCATTTTGAGAAACTCGAGAAGGGCGAGTCGGTGGCGGACAGCCGGGCGGAACTGCGGGCGCAGGAGCGCGAGCTGGGCATCGATCAGGGGCTCAACGAGCAGTATGAGCAGACGCAGCGGCTGGCGGAATTGTCGCAGCTTAATCAGCAGGATCTGCTCAAGGCGCTGGAACAGGAACTGAAGCAGAATCGCCCGATGCAGCACGAGCTGAGCGAGATCAGCCGCGAAACGCTTGAGCAGGCGAAGCAGGAACTCAATCAGGCGGCCAATGCCGAGAAGCAGCAGAACAGCCAGCTTCAGAATCAGGCCAAGCAGCAGGATCAGCAGAAGGACCCGTTCAAGCAGCAGCTTGAGCAACTCAAGCAGCAGGCGGCGCAGCTCGCGCAGCAGCAGGTGCCGCAGGCGCAGCAGGCGGCCCAGCAGGCGGGGACGGATCAGAAGCCGCTCGCCGAGGCGCAGAAGCAGGCCCAGCAGGCGGCGGATCAGTTGCCGGCCAATGCGGATCAGTCGGCGGCGCAGCTTTCCAAGCAGCTCGCGTCGCAGGTCGAGCCGCTCAAACAAGCGGCGCAGCAGCTTCAGGAAGCGGCGCAGGATGCAGCCCGGGCGCAGATGACCCCGGCGCAGCAGGCGGCGAGCGCAGCACAGGAAGCGGCGCAGGCGGCGCGCGAAGCGGCGAACATCGCCCAGCAGGCGGCGGCCAAGTCGCAGAATGCCGCGCAGCAGGTGGCGCAGGCCAAACCGAATACGCCGCAGGCGCAGGCGGCGCAGCAGTCCGCTCAGCAGTCGCAGCAATCGGCGCAGAAGGCGCAGCAGGCGGCGAACGAGGCGACGAATTTGGCGAACCAGTCGCAGCAGGCGGCGCAGCAGAACAACGCCGAACAGGCGGCGCAGCAGGCGAATGCCGCGCAGCAGAAAGCGGCCGAAGCCGTGGCGGATGCCCAGCAGGCGGCGCAGCAGGCCAAGCAGTCTGCGGACGCGGCGGGCGAAGCGGCGCATGACGCGCCGCAGGTTGCGGACGCGCAGCATCAGGCAGCGGCGGCGGCGCAGCAGGCGGCGGATGCGGCCCATGATGCGGGGCAGGATGTGAATGATGCGGCGGCGGACATCGCTCAGGCCGCCAAGCAGCAGCCGTCGGCCGGTCAGGAAGCGGGCGAGGCGGCGAAGGCCGTGGCGCAGGCGGCCAAGCAAGCGGCGCAGCAGGCCCAGCAGGCGGCGCAGGCCGCGCAGAACGCGGCCAATCAGGTGGCGCAGGCCCAGCCCAACACGCCGCAGGCGCAGAATGCCCAACAGTCCGCGCAGCACGCTCAGCAGGCCGCGGCCCAGTCGCAGCAGGCGGCGCAGAACGCCGAGAATCTCGCCAACGCCGCGCAGGCGCAGACGCAGCAGAATCAGGGCCAGGCCGCTGCTCAGTCCGCCCAGCAGGCGGCTCAGCAGGCCAATGAAGCGGTGGCGAAGGCCAACGAAGCGGCGCAGGCGGCGAATGACGTGGCCCAAGCGGCGCAGCAGGCGTCGGGTCAGGCCCCGCAGCTCGCCGACGCGCAGAAGCAGGCGGGGGAAGCCGCGCAGGCCGCACAGCAGGCAGCGAATCAGGCCGGCCAAACCGCGCAGCAGAATCAGCCCAAGATCGCCAAGGCGCAAGCGACCCAGCAGGCGCAGCAGCAGGCACAGGCCGCCGCCAATCAGGCGCAGCAGCTTGCCCAGCGTGCCGAGCAGCTCGCCAATGCGCTGGATCAGCAAGCGGTGAATAACGCGCAGCAGCTTGCCCAGGCGGCCGAGCAGCAGGCGCCGATCGGCGAGCAGGTGGCGGATGCGGGGCAGGACGTGGCCCGCGCGGCGCGGCATGAGATGCGACTCAACAACGAGCCGGTCGGTCAGGCGTTGGAGCAGGCGGCGCAGCAGATCGACAATGCCGCACAGCAGGCCGTGCCGCAGGCGCAGCAGCAGCTTGCCAACGCCGGACAGGCCGCCGACGCGCAGCCGGCCGTGCAGGCGGCGCAGCAGGCGATCGAACAGGGCGCGGAGGCGGTTGGGCAGGTGCTCGATCCGTCGGCGGGGGCTCAGCCCGGTCAGGCCCCGATGACCAACAACAACGCTCAGGCCAACGGCCAGCAGCAGCCCGCCGCCGCCAATGCACAGGCGAATGCTGCGCCCAATGGTGAAGCTCCGCAGGGTCAACCCGCCGGCGCCGCTCAGGCGCAGGGCTCGCCCGCCCAAGCGCAGGCACAGACCAATGGTTCGCCTCAGCAGGGTTCGCCCGCCGGTCAGCAGGCCTCCGGACAACAGCCCGCTGGTCAGTCCGGCCAGCCCGCGCAGGCCTCCGCACAGTCGCCCGCGGGTCAGCAGCCCGCCGGTCAGCCCCAGCCCGGCCAGTCCGGTTCACCGACCGAATCCGCCGGTCATTCCCCCTTCAGTGGCGAGAGCGCTCAGTACCTCGCCCGTGCCCTCGACCAGTTGGATCAGGCCGTGTTCAACCCGCAGTCCAATCAGGCCCAGCCCGGCTCGCAAGCGTCCGACTCGCTCGCTCAGGCCGCTCAGCAGCAGGGCCAGCCCGGTCAGCAGGCCCAGGGCCAAGGCCAGCCCAACGGGCAGTCGCAGCCCGGTCAGCCCGGCCAGTCATCGCAGTCCGCGCAGGGCCAGTCCGCCTCCGACGCGCTGGCTCAGGCGGCGGCGGCGCAGGCGGCGGCCATGGCGGCGTCGCGGCAGAAGGGCATGGTCCCCGGCGAAAATCCGCTCTCGCAGGGCTTCGTTGAAGAATCGATCGGCGGCGCCACGACCAACGCCGGCGACATTCCCTATCAGGACCTCGCGGCCGTCAAGGCGATGACCGATGCGGACTGGGGCAAGCTCCCGCCGCAGCTCGCCAAGGACCTGATGGAAGGCCGGCGCGAAGCGGTCGGCGGCGAATATCGCAACATGGTCGAAACCTACTTCCGCGTCATCGCCGAACGCGCTCGTCAGAACAAGGGCAAATGATGCAACGCACGCTATCGCTCATCACGATCATCGCCCTCATGAGTCTGCCGCTCTCAACCGGCCGGCTCCTTGCCGCCGACGCCAAGCCCGCTCCCGCGTCCGAGCCGTCGAGCGATCTGACCCGCCCCTTCGCGCATGACAAGACCGATCACGCCGTCGACAAGGCGATCGAATATCTCCTGAGCCAGCAGAACAAGGAAGAGGGCTGGATCAGCGACGGCGGCAAGCGCAATGAAAACGCCATGACCGCGCTGGCGATCATGGCCATGGCCGCCGTCGGGCATCAGCCCACCGACCCGACGCCCGAGGGCGAAGCGATGGCTAAAGCCCTCGCCTTCATCCTCCGCGACTCACAGCAGGACGACAAGGGTTACTATGGCGGGCGCGACGGATCGCGCATGTATGGGCACGGCATCTGCACGCTGATGCTCGCGGAAATGATCGGGCAGGGCGTCGATGATGATCAGGACAAAAAGATTCGCGACCATTGCCAGAAGGCCATCGACCTCATCCTCCGCTCGCAGAAGGTGCACAAGGATGCGCGGTACGACGGCGGGTGGCGCTACAGTCCCGACTCGGGCGACTCGGATTTGTCGGTGACGGTGTGGCAGGTCATGGCGCTGCGCGCCGCCAAGAACGCCGGGCTCGATGTGCCCGCGACCGCCATCGCCGACGCCGTCGAGTATCTCAAGCGGTCGTACTACTCCGAGCAGCGCGACAAGCGGGGCAAACCGCTGGCGACCAAGAGCGGCTTCTCCTACGAGCCGGGCGGTCGGCACGGATTCGCCACGACCGCGGCGGGCCTTTTGGCCATGTGCGTCTGCGGGCAGTATGAAGCGCCGGAAGTGACCGGCTCATCCGACTGGCTCATGGACAATCCCCCGCACTGGGGCGTCGAATGGCTGCTCTATGGAACCTACTACTACGCGCAGGGCATGTACCAGCGCGGCGGCGATTACGCCCGCACCGCCCGGCAGACCGTCGAGCAGATGCTCCTTGAAAAGCAAAACTCCGAAGGATGGTGGGAGTCGTCGCACGACACGGAGCGCGGCGCCGGCCGAGTATACTGCACGTCGATGAGTCTGCTCGCGCTGGCCGTCAAGTATCACTACCTGCCGATCTATCAGCGATGAGCGGGCGGCTCACTGAATCGCGTCGGCGTTGCGGTAATAGATGATCGAATTGTCGTCGGTGCTGTTGAGTTGCCGGTACGCCACGCGCATCCGCTTCCAGTCGATCCCATGCTCGTAGGACACCGCGAAGAACGGCGGGTTGTGCGCGGCGGTGTCGCCCTTGCCGACGTAAAGCTCGCTCTCGTGCGCCGCGTCGAGTGTCGTGTCGTCGACCCATTGCCAAAGCTCGATGTGCCCGTCGGCGAAGCCCATGTTCTGCGACGTCTTGTTGTCGTGGAACGGCGCGGTGTAGTCGGTCCAGTGCCACTTGCTCGTCTCCGTCACGGGCATGAGCCACGAGCCGACGTTGTACGCCGAGCGATAGTCCTGCTCCTCCACCAGCACCGCCTGCATGGCGTGATTGAGAATCGAGGTGAAGCGATCCGTGCCCATCTGCGAGGTCGACGTGTACCCTTCGCCGCGCATCGGCCCGACGATCGACCATGTCCGCAGATTCGGATTCGGGTCGGCCGGACACTTGAACACCGTCGTCCCCGGGTCCGTCGAAAGCACCTGCTCGCGCTGCGTCACGCTCATCGCGTTCAGCTCCGTGAGCGTGCGCTGGCCGACGTAGGGATACAGCGATCCGTAGGCGATCGACGAATACGTGTTGCCGTCGGCGACGAAATATTCATTGGGCGAACCGGCCGTGCCGCCGGGCTGGCCGCGCGGAATGACGTTGCCGTGGTCGGGCATGAACGCGATCCATGCAAGCTGCACCTGCCGCATGCGCGATGCGCAGCTCACCACGCGCGCCGCGTCGACCGACCGGCGGATCGACGGCCGCAGAATCGCCAATAGCGTCACCAGAATGGTGATCACCACCAGAAGCTCGATGAGCGTAAACGCCTTTTTTTGCATGGTCCGGCCCTCGCGAATTGCCCGAACGGCGACCGCGCCGCGTCCCAAGACCCGCGATGATCAACCGCCGCCCGCCGGATTGGGCGTTTGATGGGGCCTCGCTATGGGCCTATGACGCGGCGAGGCCGATTCTGTACAGAGTCCAGCCCGAAAGATTCAAATTTTGTTGAATGGACGGGCTGGATCACGACTTGCGCCCGCCATCCGGTCCAGCATGGGGCCGATCCCCCCGACCGGCGGCGGTGCGTCGCTTCAATTGGCCGTCTCGTACCAGAACCACCACCAGTACGCCGCCCCGTTGTTCCAGACGTTCATGCGCGCCGCCGGCGCCCCGGTGCCGTAGTAGCTGTACGTTTTGGCGTCCTTCGCCTCGACCGAGCCGTCGGCGAACCCGTGGACCGCGCGGTCGTCGGGGTGAGCCGTCGGCATCGCGGGATTGCCCGCCGCGTCGCTGCGGACGGTTTCGCACATGATCGCGCCGTTGCCGTCGGACAATTTGCTCAGCGACACTTTGCCCATGAACAGCGCATTGCCCTTGAGCCCGGTGAGGACATTCGTCGCCGGGTATGAATTGAAACTCAAGGGATCGGTCGGCAGCGTCTTGTAGAACATCATCACATAACGCACCGACGGGCACATCCACGCCGAGTCCGACACCCCCTGATAATTCGCGTAGTAGCCCGAAAGCTGATTCGGATCGTTGTAGTCGTTGGTCTTCAGGCCGTAGCTGATCAGGGCCTTGGGCGTATAGTCGTGCGTCAAATACGGGCTCGAGCTTCCGTCATACGTGAACACCGGAAGCTGTCCGAAGCGGTCCGCGGCGTAGCTCAGAAACGCCTGCACCTTCGTGTGATAATTCGCCTCGCACACACTCATGCGCGCCACCGACCGCGCCCGTTCCATCGACGGCATCAGAATCGCCAGCAGCACGGCGATGATGCTCAGCACCACCATCAGTTCAATCAGCGTAAATCCGCGACGACGCATGACGGACTCCTTCGTGCACCGTGCGAGTTTGAATGCGCCATTCATTACAGCGACTCCCGCCAGAACCACCACCAGCCCGCCGGCCCGCTGTTCCAGGGCGTGTACTCGGGCTTGAGCACGCCCGCCGCGTAGCTGAACACCTTGGCGTCCAGCGCCTGCACGGAACCGTCGGAAAACCCGTGCACGACCAGCTCGTTGGGATGCGTCGTGGGCAGGATCAGCTTGCCCGCCGTATCCGTGCGGACCGTCTCGGCCATCAGCACGCCGGCCCGATCATTGAGATTCGCCACCGACCGCTGACCCAAAAACCACGGCTGACCCTTCAGTGCCGTGAGCACATTCGTCGCGGGATACACATTGAAAGCCGCCGTGCCCGAGCCGGTGTCGTAGAACATAAGCGTGTGCTCGACCGCCGGGCACTGCCACGCCGACTTGGCGACGTCCTTGTAGTTCGTGTAGTAGCCCGACCAGTCGTTCGTATCCTTGAGGTTGTTGGTGACCAGTCCGTAGCGCGTCAACGCCCACGGAATCACCGTCGTCGTCAGGTACACGCACGTCCCGCCGTTGCCTTTGATCCCGAACACCGGCAGCTCGCGCTTGTTGTCCTGCGCGTAGATGACGAACGCCTGCACCTTCGTGTGGTAATTGGCTTCGCAGGCGACCATCTTCGCAACCGCCCGCGCCTTGCTCATCGCCGGCAGCAGGATCGCCATCAACAGCGCGATGATCGCGACGACGACGAGCAGTTCAATCAACGTGAACGCGCCATGTCCGTGTTTGTTTTTCATAGGCGTCGACGCATGGTCAAAAATCCGATCACCGCCAATCCCGCCGGCAGGGCGGCGGGCGTCGGCACCGATACGAGCGCGATGTTGTTGCCGTTGAAGGCGTACTTGATGACGTAGCCGGTCGGCAGGTCGATGACGTTGGCGAACTGCGTGCCGGTCAGCGAGCCGTAGGTCGCGAAGATGTACGCGCTCTGCGTCAATCCGCCGGTGACGTCGAAATCGACGGTGGCGCTCGTGATGTTGAGATTGTTGGTGACGTTGAGCAGGTCGATGATGTTGGCGTCGGCGTCATTGATTTGGATGGCGAGCTTGCCGTTGATCGTCGCGGCGTTGACGTCGAGCGATTCGATGGACGCGCCGGGAGCGAGAGTCGCATTGGCGCCGATGTTGACGGTGCCGCCGATCGTGCCGGTGCCGCCGAGGGTGGCGGTGTTGTTGACGTTGAACGTGCTGGTGGTGGTTGAGCCGTTGACGAGGAGCGTACCAGCGGAGACGGTGGTGTCGCCGGTGTAGGAGTTGGCGGCGGCGAGGGTGAGCGTTCCAGCGCCGGTTTTCGTGAGTTTGCCGGTTTCGCCCGTGAGGTTGATGATTGAGCGATTGAGCGTGGTGTCGAAGCCGTTGGTGTTGACGATGCCTCCGGTGCCGGTCTGACCCACGAGGAAGTCGAAATTCGCGCCGGCGGTGGTGGCAAGATCGGCGACGCTCGCCGAGAGCTTGAGCGTGCCGCCGTTGGTGAGGATCACCTGAGCGGCGTTGCCCGAGGTGGGCGTCGAGGTGCCGTTATGGAACTTGACGCCGGTGGTCAGCGTGCCGCCGTTGACGTTCACGACGCTGTTGATGTTGATCGAGGTGCTGGTGTCGATGCGGAAATTGGTGGCCGAGCCGTAGACGAGCGATCCGCCGGTGTTGATGTTGAGTGTCGCCAGGCCGCCGCCCTGCGTGGCGACGGTGGCCGCGCCGTTCTGAGTCCATGTGCCGGCGTTGACGTTGACAGTGCTGGAACGTCGGACGGTCAGTGTGCCGTCATTGTTGACGGTGCCGCTGGAGTTGAGCGTTCGTGCGCCGAAGTGACCGCTGGTGCCGCCGAGGATGATGCTCTTGCCGGAGGCGACGGCGATGGTCGATCCGGCGTTGAAGTTCACCGTGCTCGTCACCGTCGTCCCGCCGTTGTTGGGGTCGATGGCCCATCCGCCGTCTGAGGCGGACTGGTTGCCGGAGACGTTGACGATGCCGGCGTTGACGTTGGTGCCGCCGTTGTAGGTGTTGACGGCGGTGAGGCCGAGCGTTCCGTCGCCGTTTTTGATGAGTGTGTAGGCGTTGACGCCGTCGTCGATGACGCCGCCGATGTTCTGCGTGCCTCCGCCGGCGACGTTGATGATGGCGTTGTTGACGCCGAGGACGATCTTGGCGCCGATCGTATTGGAGCCGCTGGTCGCGGCGTTGAAGATGATGGTGTTGTCGGTGCCGGGGTTGTAGCCGACGAGCGTCAAGCTGCTGAGCGTGGCGTTCTGCTGGTTGATGGTCCAGCCGCTGGAGTTGAACCGCACGCTGGCGATCGTCGTGAACTGTCCGCCGGAGAAATCGATGTAGGTTGTCTTGGCGGTCGCCGAACTGGAGAATACGGCCTGCTCCGTCGACGTGTCGGCGGGATTGGAGCCGACCCAGTTGGCAGTGTTGGGCCACTGCGTCTGGTTCGCCCCGGCGTTGTCCTGCCATGTGCGGTCGGTCGCGGCCGCTCCCCACGCCGCCGACGCGGACAGCAGGGCGGTAAGCACGGCGAGGTTTTTGGTCTTTCGATAAGTCATGTCCAATCTCCTTGTGAGCAGTTGAAACGGAAAAGCGAACCGGTGATCGCCATGCAATCAGCGCGATTGCGGCGGCGGCAGAGTCGAATGCGTGATGAGCAGATTGCGAATCGCCACGCCTGTCGGCGTCTTGCCCGTGCCGACGACGAAATGGTCGAATTGCCGGATCGAACGCCCGTCGTCATCGGACGCCTGTGCGATGAATCTCCCATCGATGAGCAGCGTCACGATCACACCCGCGTCCGTGCGATCGATCATCATGTCGATCGCATGCCAGTCGGCGTTCCTGAAGCCGGCGAATGCGGCCGAGTCGAACAACTGGTGGTCGCCCAGCGTTTCCGCGCCGCCGAGAATCACGGGGGAGGGCATCTCGCGCATGGCCCATCCGCCCGCTCCACCTGTTGTCAACTGCACGTTGTACCCCGCGGCGGTGTCGATGCTCGATGCGTCGGGGAATGTGTAAAGTCCGAAGCGCAGTCCGCCGGAGGTCGTCACGGTCGGCGTCGCCGTCAGCCGCAGGTCCGCATGCAGCGACAGCCGCTCGCCCACATTGAGCGACTGACGCTCGAATGCGCGGGCGGCGACCAGAAACCCGCCGTTGATCGGTCCGAACGCCAGCACGTCGTCATGCACCTCGGGCTTCGCACGCTCCGAGACGATCAGCCATCGTCCGATCGTGCCGCTGTCCATGCGCTCCGCCAGCACCGGCCGCTCCGTTCCGATGAGCACCAGCCGGCGCGCCGCGTCGAAGTAGCCGATCTGTCCGGCGTGAAGTTCCGCATTGCGGTCGCCGGTCTCCGCGCCGGCGATGGCGGCGATGGCGTCCATGCGCACCGCGCCTTCGAGCACCGCAAGCCGCGCATCCCCGCTCGCTTCGACATTCAGGTTGAACCGCGTGCCCAGGTCCGTCACGCGCAGCCCCGCCGGCGTCGTGACAGTGAACCCGTGCGCCCGGTCGCGCACATAGGCGCTCATCGATCCGCGCGTGAGTCTGCCTTCGTTGTTGCCGGTCAGCTCAAACACGCAGGGTCCGACAAGGTCAACCACCGCCGTCGACTCGAACATGACCTGCGCCGTCCCCGCCGTCAGCGCGATGGCGTCTTTGGGCAGGTCGCCGCCCAATTCCGCCGGGGCCGCGCCGTCCGCGAACTGCGCATCGCTCGAAACATCCGACAAAATGGCGTAGGCGTGGCGCGACGGGCCGTCGTGCGATCCGCCGTGCATCGATGTCATGTAAACGATGACCAGCGCCGCCGCGAGCAGGATCGCCGCCGCTGCGCCATAGCTGACCCATCGCCACGAAAAACCCCGCCGCACCGTGATGATCGCCGCCGCGTCGTCGCCTTCGTCGTCGAAGTGGTCCAGCGCCGCCGGATCGTCGCCGGCCTGAGGCACGAATCCGTCCGCCTTAAGCTTGTAGTGCCGAAGCTGAGTGACGAGGCCGATGAACCGGCAGTAATACGCCCGCGCTTCGTCATCGCGGTTGATCAGATCACTGAGCCGATCCGCCTGCGCATCGGTCAATACGCCGTCGTGCAGTGCGCCGAGCAGATCGTCCATCTCGCGGTGAAGATTCATCGCGTCTCCCCCTGCGAGAGCGTCGTGCGGATGCACAACAAAAGCTGGCCCCGGATGCGATTGAGCGCCTTGTACACCGCGTCGGTCGAACGATGCACCGCCTCGGCGACCGACTGCGTCGTCGCCCCCGCTTCGTAGCGCAAGCGCACAAGCTGCTGATCGCGCGGCGGAAGCTTCGCCAGACACGACCGCAGCGCCGCCTTCCGATCGTCCGCCGACGGATCGACGTGGCTCATCCGGTCCGCGATCTGCGCGACCGCTTCGTTGTTGAACTTGAGTTTGCTGATCGCCTTGCGTTTGCGGAAGTCCATCACCTCAAACCGCGCGATCGCCATCGCCCATGCCGCGAAGTCCGTGCCCGGTTCAAATGCATCGAACTTCCGCCACATGACCGTCGTCGCCTGCTGCATCAGATCGTCCGCATCGTTCCAGTCGGGCACCAGCGACAGAATCAGCCCATAGATCCGCTGCTGATGCGCCAAAAGCAGCGGCACGAACCGCTCGCCGCGCGGCAGTTCGTCATCATGATGGACCAGTCCGTGGGGCATGCATCAATTAACAGAACAATCCGGCGAAAATTGGAACCCCCGGAACTGAAAATTCGAGCCCACCGGTTCATATGTTACGCAAAGGGCGATGGATCAGTCTGTTGGAACTGCCCGGCACGGGTATAATTTCGGGTCGTCCCACCGCCGATCCTCCGCCCCCCGCCACGGAGATTTCCCTTGCCGCAATTCGCCCGCCGCCTGTGGTTCGTGATGGTCATGTTTCCGGCCGTCGCCGTCTTCGCCCAGTCACCCCGGCCTTTGATCGATGCGGACAAACCGATGGGTGGGTGGAAGTTCTACGATGCCCCCGAGTTCCCCGGCGCCAAGGGCACTCTGGCGCTCGACGAGCCCTTTGAGGGCCGCCCCGTGCTCAAACTCGCCGGCGACTTTTCCGCCGGCGGGCAGTACGTGCAGGCCAGTATCGTGCCGCCGAATGTGCCCGTTGACACGATCACGTTCTGGCTCAATGCCCCCGCCGGGATGAACACGCTCGGCACGCGCCTCGTCGACGGGTCCGGTCAGACGCATCAGATCAAGCTCAAGATCGCCGACCACGGCGGATGGCAGCAAGTCGTCATCCCCGTTCGCGCATACTTCGATAAGCTCGGAACTTCGTCCGCTCTGAACATCGCCGAGCAGTACGAACATTGGGGCGGGGCCAACGATGCGAAGTGGCATCAACCGTGTCGACTGCTGGCGATTCTCGACACGCGCCATGCGCCCGGCGTCACCGGTTCGCTGCTCGTGCGCGACGCCATGCTCACACCCGCGCCGGAAACTTCCATCGTCACCCGTTCGCTGCCGTTCGATACCGCGCTGGCGGCGGGGGTCGTCGACTGGAAGCTCAATCTCGGATGGGAATTCGCCGGGGCGCGCGGCGATCTGAAACTGCTGGCGGCCGAACCGCCGGCGGAGCATCACGCCCTGCACCTCGAAGCCGACTTCACGCAGGGCGGGCGCTACGTCAGTGCGGAGCGCTCGCTGGAGGATTTCAACGTCAAGGCGATCGAGGCGATTCATCTGAAGATGCGCTCGCCCAACGCCCGCACCTACACGCTGCGCTTGAACGACGGCACCGGTCAGTGCTTTCAGTTCAAGGGGCGGACCGTCGAGGCCGACGGACAATGGCACGACCTGACCATCGACCCGCGCAAAGTCGGCGGGGTCGAACACTGGGGCGGGGCCAACGACGGCCAATGGCACGACCCGGCCCGCGGGATCGCCATCCTTCTGACGCGCGAATCGAGCGAAGACCTCAAGCCGTGGATGGACCTGGCGCCCGACGCGCTCGATGCGACGATCGAAGCGCAGCGACAGGGCGACACGATCCGCGAAACCTTCGATGACGCGGCGGCGCTCGAAGGCGGCTGGACCCTTGAAGGCCATGTCGCGTTGTCCGAACCCGGCGCCGCCGGCGGGCGATGCATTGAACTGGCGCGCACGATCGACGAAATCGAAAAGCCCGCCAGCGCGACCGGCCCGCGATTCGCCGTCGCGCCGGGGATATGGGCCATCGCGCTGACGCAGCGTTCGGACCTGCATTCGCCGGACAATTCGTATCACGCCGCGGTAATGCTGGAGGTCTTCGACCACGCCGGCGCGTCGATGACGAAGCTGCCGGTGGCATACGGCATGGGCAAGACGGCATGGCAAAAAGTCACGAAAACGCTGGACCTGCCTGACGGCGCGGCGGCGGGGCGGTTTGTGGTGACATTTGAAAAGACCTATGGGTCGTACCAGCTCGATGATCTGTCGGCCGCGCGTCTGAGCACGCAGCCGGTGCATCAGAAGGTACGCCGGATTCTGCTGTCGAGCGATGTGCTCGGCAACCTGTTCATGCCGGGCGACGAAGTGCGCCTGCACCTCCGCGTCGAAGCCGATGCGCCGCTCATGCCCGAGGAATGCAAGGCGACCTGCACGCTGCGCGACGACGGCGGGGCGCTGATGCTCGAACCGATCGACGTGACGCTCACGAGCGGCGAATCGAAGCCGGGGCAGTTCACTTACGCGGCCGATGTGACGCTGCCGGCGGATCGCATCATGATCGGCAAGTTTTACGAGTTGCATGTCGCCGTTCCTCAGGCGCAGGCGGAGCCGACCGAGGAGTACGCGGGGCTGGCGATTCTGCCGCCGGCTCCGACGAATCGGTATGCTCCGACGCAAGTGCCGTTCACCGTGCGCAACTGGGACAGCCGCATCCCGGTGTATTTCGAGCTGGCGGATCGGTTGGGGATTCGGCAGGTCGGGGTATGGGGCGGATGGTCGAGCAAGCCGCCGTACAAGCCCGAGGGGCCGGGGATCGATCTGTGCCGGAAGCTGGGGATGAAATGGATCACCGGCACGCGTGCGTCGGAAGTCGAGGACCACGGGTTCGCCAACATTGACGAAACCGCGCTGCGGCAGGGCATGCGGAATTTTCTGGAGAAGTACGCGGATCAGGGTCTGTCGATGATCGCGCTGGGCAACGAACCGCACGGCACGGGGCAGAAGGTGCTCGACAACGTCGAGGCGTACAAGGCGATTTACGAGACGGTCAAGGCCTTCGACCCGAATATCATCGTGCTGGGCACGAGCGTCGAGCCCAACGAGGAATACTTCAAGGCGGGCTACCAGAACGCGCTCGATGCCTATGACTTTCACAGCTACGAGTCCTATGACGAGATGCGCCAAACGATGCGGCAGTATCGCGATCTGATGAAAAAATACGATGCGGTCAAACCGCTGCACGCGACGGAAATCGGGCTCAACAGCCAGGGTCAGACGCGGCGGGCCGTCGCCACGACGATGATCAAAAAGATCACGACCTTCTTCGCCGAGGGCGGCGCGACCATCGGGTGGTTCACGATTCAGTACCCCGACCCGAAAGGTCAGGCCCGCGGGTCGATCACCGATACGCACTGCATGATCGACTGCAAATACGACCTGTACAACCCGCGCCTCGACGCGGTGACGTACTACCACCTCGTCAACGCCATCGGCGTCAAGAAGTTCGTCGATCAGAAGGTGTACGACAACGGCGTGCGGGCGTACCTGTTCCGCGATGAAGCGGGGCATTGTTTGGAGGTGATGTGGGCCGATGACGCGACGAAGATCGTCGACGTGCCGATCCATGCGGCGGGGGCGATCGACTGCGTGCGACTCGATGGTTCGCGCAGTGCGCTGCACGCGGTGCATGATGCGATCACGCTTTCGGTGAGCGATGCGCCGCTGATGCTGCTGTTTGATGGTGCGGAGGCGAAACTTGCAGAATCGCTCGCGCCGCCGAAGGTTTCATTGACCGCGCCGGCGGCGGTGAAACGGGGCGATGCCCTGAGCGTCGATCTGACGGTCGACGGGCTGACGGCGGGGGACTTGTCGGTGTGCGGGCCGGTCATGTGGAAGGCGGAACTTGCGGATGCGGGGGCAGGGCATGTGACGTTGACGATTCACGCGCCCGTTGCGACGCCGGGGCGGGTCGCGCGATTCGAGGTGCAGCGGCGCGACGGGACGGGGGTCAACGCAAGCGTGTGCATACAGGTGGATGTGCAATGACCGCTACATGGGGACGCGCAGGATGCCCGGGCGCGTCAGGCAAAAGTCGTAGCGCAGGGGATCGTCGGGGCAGAGCCGGCGGAACGCGGCGGTGATGTCCATCGCGGTGGGCAGCGTCGGCGTGCGGCGGCGCGTTAAGCGCAGGCGGCGAGCCATGGCGTGCATGTGCGTGTCCAGCGGAATGACGAGTTTCGCCGGGGAAACAGCCGCAAATCCGCCCGGGTCGATCGCATCGTGCCGCACCATCCATCGCAGATACAGGCACAGCCGTTTGCACGCCGACCCGCGCGACGGATGCGGCAACAGATGCATGAGCGGATGACCGGCGGCTCGCGTCAGTTCGTCCACCCATCGACCCATCGCTCCGATCACCGTGGGCTCCTCATCGCGCAACTGCGCGGCGAAACCCGCATGCAGATCGCCATGCGCGATGAGCATTTTCCGCACTCCGACGAGCAGGGCGGCCATCTCCTGGCCGCTCGTTACGCGATAGCGAAACGCGCGGAAGTCGCGCTCGATCGCGGCGGGGGATGAATTGAGCAGGTATTCATGCGGGCGCGGAGTGAGCCGTGTCGTGACCTGCGCGATCCCGCCGAGGATCGCGCGGACGTTGCCGTAGGCGAGCAGCGCGGCGATGAGGCCGATGATCTGGCGATCGGTCGGGTCGGCGTATGCGTAGACGACCTGAAGCGGATCGGACCCGAGAAAGCGCGGGTGGTGGAACTGCTGGTAGAGGTCTTCGAGGCGATCACGTGTGCGAACCGGCGGGGTCATGCGGCGTATGATAGTCGGTAAGGATTTGTCAGGACCACGGAGATTCGCCATGTTCTATTTCGACCAGGTTTATCTGATGTACATGATCCCGGGCCTGCTGCTTGCGATGTGGGCTCAGGCGAAGGTGCGGCACGCCTACGCCGCGGCGTCGGAGATTCGCCCGGCCAGCGGGCTGACGGGCGCTCAGGCCGCCGAAGCCATCTGCCGGGAGGTCGGCATGTCCGACGTCCGCATCGAGCAGGTCAACGGCTGGCTCAGCGATCATTACGACCCGCGCCATAAGGTGCTGCGCTTGAGCCCCGAGGTGTACAACGGGCGATCGCTGGCGGCGTTAGGCATCGCGGCGCACGAAGCGGGGCATGCGGTGCAGGACGCGGTCGGCTATTTCCCCCTCCGACTCCGCAACGGGCTGGTCCCCATGGCGTCGCTCGGGTCGGGGCTGAGCTACATCGTCATCATCGCCGGCGTCATTTTCAACATGATGCACCTGATGCTGGCGGGCGTGATTCTGTTCGGCCTGACGGTGGTGTTTCAGCTCGTCAATCTGCCGTGTGAATTCAATGCTTCGAGCCGGGCGCGCGAGCTTCTTTTGACCCTCGGACTCGTCCGGCAGGACGAAGACCGGCATGTCAAGCGTGTGCTGGACGCGGCGGCGATGACCTACGTCGCCGCCCTGGTGACCTCGCTTTTGACGCTCATGTATTACGTGTCGATCTTCACCCGGCGAAACTGAGCAAAATCAGTCAGCGATCCGCAGGGGCCTTTTGGCGGACGCCGGAGACCCGACGGCTCAGGTTTCACCTGATTTACCAAAGCTTTGCTTGCCTGTGGCCGATAACAGCGATAGATTATGGGGGCGACCGGAAGCGGTCGTCCGGCATAATTGCGCCGACAGGGCGTCGGGCCAACCGCATGGTGCGGCGGTCCGACGCGTGCAAACCCTCAGGAGTCCGACACATCAGCAGGCGACGTTCATTTACCAAGCGTGAAGAGCCCGGCAAGAGTCTCCGGATCAACGAACGCATCCGTATCAGCCCCATTCGACTGATCGACGAAAACAACGAGCAGATCGGCGTCATCGACACCGCTTCCGCCATGCAGCGCGCCAAGGCGGCGGGCCTCGACCTTGTCGAAGTCGCCCCCAACAGCTCGCCGCCCGTTTGCCGCATCATGGACTACGGCAAATGGAAGTACCAGCAGAAGAAGAAGGAAGCCAAGGCCAAGAGCAACTCCAAGCAGTCGGAAATGAAGGAAGTCCGACTCCGCCCCGGCACCGATGATCACGACCTTCAGATCAAAGCCAGCCGGGCCCGCGAGTTCTTCAAGGATGGGCACAAGGTCCAGTTCACCATCCTCTTCAAAGGCCGCCAGATGGCCCACCGTGAAATCGGCTTCAAGATCTTCGACGACATCCGCAACAGCTTCGACGACTGCGCTCACGTCGAAATGACCCCGCGCATTCAGGGACGCCGCATGACCATGATGATGGCCCCCGGCGCCAAGCCCAAGGCCAAGCCCGCCATGATGTCCGACGCCCCGCCCCCGGCCGCTAAACCCGCCCCGGCCCCGGCCCCCGCGCCCGCACCGGCCCAGGAGGCCTCCGCTACCTGACCCGCCGCACCCTCGACTTCTCAAACCCGCGGACCCCTCCGCGGGTTTTTTCATGCGCGTGCCCATGTGGTTCCTTGCCCATTCGCACCGGCGCGGCAACAACCCGGTTTTTCGTCGCCCCCGTGCGCCCTCGTTCCCGCCTCGGAATCGCACCTTTTTTCGTCCATTTCCCGCATGAAGCGCGCACCGGACGGACCCGTGCGCACCGGCGCGGAAGCCCCGGCGCGCCCGTGCGCGATCGAATAAGGACTTACGCAAACGCATGCGCACCGCCGCGTCCGATTTGCCATCCCGGTGCGCGACTTGCGCCGCGCCGGTGCGCGAAGTGGGTGAAATGACCCACCGGCGGCGCGCGACAAGGCGGGTCGCGGCGCGCGGACCGGGATCACCCGCTGATTCAGAACCAGCTCTGCGGATTGATGCGTTCGATCGCCATGTCGCCGAAGGGGCGCCAGCTCACGTGCCCGTCGATGAAGCCCATGTTCCCGCCCGACGGTTTGCCCACGCCGTCGAGGTGCGGCGTGTGGTGCGGCTTGTAGAATCCGCCCTGGATCGAATCGAAATTATTGTTGTTGTCGCAGAGCGTGGCGTCGGTGACGAGTTCGGTGTCGCTGGGCCGGGGCGTGAGAATTGACTCGGTGTAAATCTTCCCCGTCAGAAATTGTCCGCTGGGCACGATCATCGCGCCGACGAGCCGGCGGTACGTGAACCAGTATCCGGTCACGCGGTACACGCTGTTGTAGTTCCACAAGCCGTCGTCGTTCTGATCCCGGTTGGACGGGCAGTAGTAAAAATCGCGTGCGGCCCCGAGCTTGATGATCCGATCGGTCTGCCATCGGGTCAGGTCCCAGAGCCAGTTGCCGTTATTGTTCACCGCGTCGAGCGGGAGCTGATTGCGGTTGTCGGCCGCGTAGACGTAGTTGAGCGTCACAAGCTGTCGCTGATTGGACCCGCACACGGCGATGCGCGCCTTCTCGCGCGCTTCGCGCAGGGCGGGCAGGAGCATGGCGATGAGCAGCGCGATGATCGCCACGACGACGAGCAGTTCGATGAGGGTAAAGGCGCGCTTTTTCATGGTGCGGGTCCGGATGGGAAAGCTCAGGGAGGGCGATCCCTGAGCTTTCGGTTTCAACGGCCGCGACGGCGCAGGGTCAGCATCCCCATCAGCGCCAGCCCGGCGGGCAGCGCGGCGGGCGCGGGCACCAGAATGGACAGCGACTGGAATGTGGCGTTATCCGCCACGCCGCTCCAGAAGATCACGCGATCGAACAGGGCGTCGGCGGTTTGGGTGTTGTTGCCCGACGAGCCGATGTGGAACCAGTCATGGACGGTCATGCTCGCCGCGCCGGTCAGCGTGGAGATCACCTGACCGTTGAGGTAAATGGTGAGCGTGTCGGGGTTGGCGTCGCTGCCGATGCCGTCGAAGGAAAAGCCCAGGTCGTACCATGTGTTGGTATTGATCGTCAGGCCGAGGTCGATGTTGGTGTCGGCGCCGCCGAAGTTGACCATCAGATGGTGCGAAGCGTTGTTGGCGACGAAGACGAACCACGTGTTGGGCTGGTCCAGCAGGACGAAGTTGCCGCCGCTGTTGGAGTAGCTCTGGAGATTGAAGCGGGTCCAGACGGAGAAGTTGGAGATGGCCTGGAGGTCGGCATTGGCGTTGAAATAGAGATTGCCTTGTCCAGCCCCGGTCGCTCCGGTGTGTACGGCGTAGCCGTCGGACCCGGCGCGGCCGACGGTGAAAGGATCGAAGGTCTGGTAGTGCGGCGTGCCGACGACGTTGCCGGTGTGATGATTATTGCTTGAATCGAGCAGATTCGCGGCGGTGAAGTTGCCGGTGCCGATCACCTGCCCGTTGGACACGGCGACGTTATTGCCGTTCTGGGCGAATTTCCAATCGCCCAGCACGGCGAGATTCGCCTGCACGCTCGTGTCGGCCCCGGCGGCGAAGTCGGCGGCGATCTGGTCAGCGCCGCGCGTCGTGTTGTAGATGCGAAACTCGTCGATGCTGCCCTTGAAATAGGGGTCGGCGAACTGACTCTTGCCGAGGTAGTTGTTGGCGGTGGACCCCAGGTTTGAGGGATTGATGTTCAGACCGGTGTTGGTTCCGGCCAGGACGCCGTCGATGTAGAGATTGGCGGTGGTGGTGGCCGAGTCATAGGTGACGGCGGCGAAGTGATAGCCGTTGGCCATGCCGCCCGTCGCGTTGGCCTGCAATTCCGTCCCGCCGTTCTTGATGGCGTAGCGCGGGGCGTTGGACCCGCCGGCATTGGGGCTCAGGAAAAGGTAGTGAGCGGTGTCATTGCCGAAGTCGAACAAACGGGTCCAGTTGCCGTTGGCGGTATAGGTGAACCATCCTTCGATGGTGAAGCTGGTGTCGCCGGACATGATGCCGGCGGGCAGACTCACGTACTGATTGGTTCCATTGAGCTGGACGGCTCCGCCGGAGACGCTGGCTCCGCTCTGGAGCGTGCCGTTGGCGGCGCTGACCGAGTCGGAGGCGTCCGTGGTGAAGCTGTAACGATTGACGAGCGCGGCATGCGCCGCCTCGCCCGCCGCCAGACTCACAGGCAGCATCAACAGAGCACATTGCTTGACGATGTTCCAGCCATTTTTGCGACGATTCATTGGGAATCTCCTTCAGGTTCGCAGTGTCCCATTCAAATGATCAGACCGTTATGGAATCGGCGACGCCTCGTCGAAGGACGTGCGCGTCGGTTCACAGAGCGTTTGAATCTGCTTTGCACTCAGCGCCCGATCGAACACGGCGACCTGTTCGATGAGTCCGTTGAAAGTCGGATCTGTCGGGAACTGGCTGTGGCCGAGATAGTTGTTGCGGCCGATGGCCTGAGCGGGGGTGATGGACAGATCGTCGCGGGAGACGACGCGCCGGCCATCGATGTACATCGCGGCGATCTGATGATCGATCGTCACGGCGAGCATGACCCATCGCCCGACCGGCATCGCCTGCGGCGCATCAAGCTGAAACTCGCCATTGCGGCCGTCGGTCGTGACGGCGAAGCGCGGCCGGAGGGTGTCGCCGGCGTCAACGGTCAGGAACATGTAGCGCTTCGTGTCCTGCCCGAAATCGAAGACGCGCTGCCACGGCCCTCCCCCTTCCCACTTGACCCATGCCACGAGCGAAAACGCCTCGCCGACCGGCGGCGTCCGATCCTCAAATGCCCGCAGGACCGCGCCGTTGTCGAGACGCAGACCCGTACGGTCGTCAAACCGTTCGGCCGCGGCGTGACCGACGAGCTTGGCCGTCAGCGCCGGGCTCATGCGATTGACGAACACGCTGGACCGGGCCGAATCAAAACGCCAGCAGGCGACAGGCCCCATCGACTTGAGGATCGTCGCGGTGATGCGATCGAGGGGCGAAATGCGGTCGGCGTCGAACCAGTCCTCGTCCTCGCGCTTGTCGCGCAGCAGGCCGGAATCGGCGACGAGCGTCTGCCCGGCGGTGAGCAAGCGCGTCTGATCGCCACATTGAATTTCAACGCGGCCCTCGGAGACGCGCACGGCGGTGAGTCCGTCGGCGGTGACATGCATGGCGTAGGCGGTGCCGAGGTCGATGACGCGCACGCCATGCGGACCTTCGACGGTGAACCCGTGCGCGCCTTGGGGGACGTAGGCGTCGAGGGTGCCGCCGGTGAGCCGGCCGCGGTTGGGACCGGTCATGGCGAATTCGCACGGGCCGGTCAGGTCGACGACGGCGGTGGAGTTGAACATGAGCTGCGCCCGGCCGGCGGTGAGTTGGATCGGGGCGGTGAGGCCTTCGCCGAGGGAATGCTCGGCGTCGGCGAATGCGGCGTCGTCGGAGCGGTCGGAGAGAATGGCGAAAGACGCCGGGGCGGCGGCGTGCGGAGCGGGGAGCGGGGAGTTCGGAGCAGTCGGCAGGAAGACAAAATAGAGCGCGGCGGCGAGGGCGATCAGGGCGGCGATGGCGGCCTTGACGCCGAACCCTGACCCCTGAGCCCTGAACCCTTTTGCGTACCAGACGCTTCGCCGCCGAGCCGGCTCAGCGTCGGCGTGGGGGGAAGCGGAAGACGCCTGTCGCAAATCCATGCCGACGCTGTCTGCCTTGAGCGAAGTCGAAGGGAGCGGCGTTTCGCCGCGAAGCGCCTGGTCCGCACTGAGCTGACTCAGTCCCGCATGCACCGACGCGGCGCGCAGGAAGCGTTCCGCGTGCGTCATGTCCGCGGCGAGCCAGGCGTCCAGCGCGATCGCCTGCTCATCGGTGAGCGCCGCGTCGAACCAGGCGTCGATCATCATGTCGATCGTCGCATCGTTCATGATGCACGCTCCAGTCGCTGCTCGATGCATTTGCGCAGGGCGGCCCGGATGCGGCTGAGCATCATGGCGATCGTGCGCGGGTCGGCATCGCGCTGCTGGGCAATATGGCGCGGCTTCAGGTCGTCTTGGTAACGCATGGCGATCACCTGCCGCTGATTGGCCGGAAGTTGCTCGACGCACTGCCGCAGCGCGATCAGACGATGATCCAACTCATCGCCGAGCCGCTCGCACGCCTGATCGAGTTGATCCATCGCCGCCGCACTGAAAAGGCGCGGATGGGTCGCCGTCGTCCGCCGCCATTCGAGCACCTTGTTCCGCGCGATGCCCAGCACCCACGCCTTGAACGGCCGCTGCGGGTCGTACCGGTCCAAATGCTCCACCACCGCCAGCGCCACCGTCTGCAAAAGCTCATTGGCCTGATGCACATCGGGCACGATGGCCGCCAGATACGTGCTCAGCGCCGGCAGGACGCTGAGCCACTGCACGGTGAGCGCCGCCCGGTCGAGTTTTCCATCATCCTGTGTCATCAGCGTTTGCGCCGCTTCTCACTGGTCCGATGCCGGTCCGATGCCTACACTGCTCTACTGTATATTTGCGCCGCCAAGCAAATTACAACACCTTTTTTTTCGTATCATCACACGCATGCATCAACAACACCCCTCCCGCGTCACTCGTCGTACCTTCATCAAATCCATTGCTCTGGCCGGGGCGACGCTGCCCTGGGCCATGCCGCGCCTCGCCCGCGCCGCTTCGCCCAACGGCATGCTCCGTTTCGCCGGCATCGGCGTCAACGGCATGGGCTGGAGCGATGTCAGCTCCATCGGGTCGCATCCGAAGGTGAGCATGGCCGCCCTGTGCGACATCGACAGCGCCCGCTTCGGCGAAGCCGCCAAGCGCTGGCCCGATGCCCCGCGCTTTCAGGACTTCCGCGACATGTTCGACAAGATGGGCAAGGACATCGACGCGGTCAACGTGACGATCCCCGATCACATGCACGCTTATGTCGCGCTGCATGCGATGCGCCTCGGCAAGCACGTCTACTGTCAGAAGCCGCTCACGCACACGCTCTGGGAAGCCCGCAAGATGGCGCAGGTCGCCGCCGAGCAGAAGGTCATCACGCGCATGGGCAATCAGATTCATTCGCAGATCGAATACCGCATGGCGGTGCGGATGATCAAGGACGGGCTCATCGGCAAGGTGTCGCAGGTGCATTCGTGGGTCGGCGCCTCCGGCAAGGGCTTCGTCGCGCTCGAAGCCCCGCCGCAAAAGAGTGATCCCGTGCCCGATACGATCAACTGGGACCATTGGATCGGCGTCGCGCCCATGCGGCCGTACGTCAACGGCATCTATCACCCGTTCAACTGGCGCGCGTGGAAAGACTTCGGCGGCGGGGGTCTGGGCGACTTCGGCTGCCACATCTTCGACCCGCCCTTTAGCGCGCTGGACCTGACCGCGCCCAAGACGATCGTGGCGGAGCAGGAAGGCATGACCGAACAGCGTTGGCCCGGCACGTCCAAAGTGTCCTACGTCTTCCCCGGCACGCCGTTCACGACCGACCCCGTCGAGCTTTACTGGTACGACGGCGGCCGGCAGCCCGACCGCGCGCTGGCGCCGCAGATGCCCGCCGGGCAGAACTTCCCTGGCGCCGGCTCGCTGTTCATCGGCGACAAGGGCATCATGGTTCTCCCGCACGTCGGCGGCCCCCGCGTGTTTCCGCAGGACCTGCTCAGCAGTTGGGCCAAGCCCGACCTCGGCTCGCGCCATCACTGGCACGGGTGGGTCGACGCCTGCCTGAGCAATGACACCACCCTCACCGACCAGTTCGCCTACGCCGGCCCCCTCACCGAAACCGTCAACCTCGGCCTCATCGCCGTCACCCTCCCCGGCGAAAAGCTCGAGTGGGACGCGCCGAATATGAAAATCACCAACAACGAAAAAGCCCAGACGCTCACCACCCGCGAGTACCGCAAGGGGTGGGAAATCAGCTAACAGCATATTCTGAAAACCCCCTCTCCCCCCGGGAGAGGGCCAGGGTGAGGGTGACCCCAAATGGTGGCGCGCTTCGTATCGCGTGCTTTGCGACTTTGGGTGCGCCCTCACCCGCCGCACCCATTCGCGGCAAAGAGTTACCTTGACGCACCCACTATTTAGCTTTAGGCTGCTATTTGACCAATTCATGTACAATAACTGTTAGGCGGCAACCACGCTTGGTCTGCGTATTCAAAGCAATTGGCGCATGGTTGGTGCTTATGCTCATTGGCATCAACCTGATCGGGTTCATCGTTCGCGGGTTTCTGTGGAAACCACCGCCGATTGAACCATCGACTGAGCGCGTTCAAGAACTCCTCGCAAATGAATCTCGCCGGATGAGCCGTTCAAATGCTGCTGTTACACTTCTGTTTATTGTTGTGACCGCTGGATACTTGGGTGCTCTTGCGTATTTCTGGAATTACCTTCTCGCAGTAGCGGCCGGAATCATAATGGTCGCTCGATTGCCGGACTTGATCTGGGAGATCAAGACAGGCCAGAAGGTCACTCGCTCAAATGCTGCACAATCAGTTTTGGGATACGCCGGGATAGTCCTAGCGTTGCTCGCACTCCCTGTTGTGTGGTATGCGCTGTGCCGGTTGTCACAATAGCCGGGTGTCACGGTTTGAGTGGAGTAGGGCGGGTCATTGACCCGCGTCTTTATTTTGTGAATCATCTCACGATCGGCGCGGGTCGATGACCCGCCCTACACGACGTTGTGGCATTATTCTTCTTCCGCCGGCTCGACCGTGAAGATCGCTGATTCCTGTTCCTTTGCGTAGGCGCCGGTGATGTCCAGGTCGTCGCCGCGGGGTTCTTTGCCGTGATCGGTGAGCCACTCTTGCCCGGCGGCGAAGAGTTCGCCGAAGGCGTCGTTGTCCATCTCGGCGGCGGCGTACTCGGCGCGCCGGAGCGGGACGAGGCGACACAAGGGTTCGCCTTCTTCGATGACGACGCGGTCGATGGGCGAAGTTTCAAAGCGCGGCAGTTCGATGACGCAGTGCCAGGGGTGGGCGGGGAAGTACCAGTCGGTTTCGATGAGGGCTTCCATCACGGACCAGTCCCGCGGCCGCCCCGGATAGGGGATGTTTTTCATGGCGAGCATCCAGCCGGGCTCGGTGTGAAGAAACAGGTACGTGCTGATCTTGCACTGATGTCGGATCAGGGCGTAGACGTTGTCGGTGATGATGTGCGGGCGCTGTTGTCCTTTTTCCCAGAACCATGCGTTGGTCTGCGGGTGCGGGCTGACGCCGCCTTCGAACTCCAGATCGCTTTCGACCTGCACGGCTTCTTCGATGTCCCAGTTCCCGGCGGTGTCGCGCACGAAGGTCATGGTGAACGGATTGATCACGTCCCATCCGAACGCACAGGCCGCACGGATCGGCGGGCAGTGTGCGGGATGCCCGCTGCCGGGGCCGGGCTTGTCGTAGACGGGCCTGGCGGGCGCGGGGTGGGGCAGGTCGGCGTGGAATCGAAAGTAGTGAAGCATGGCGGGTATTCTAACGCGGTGGGCGATTTGTGGAATTTTCTTCAATTTGCCGGGGAAGACGGGTATATTGGCGGAAAGCGTCGGGCGATGTGAAACGACGCACGCGAGAAGGACAGCCGTTGGCGCGGCACGAACTGCGAGGGTGATGCAAATGAAGATGCGAGCGGTGCGGGCGGTCGTCGTGATGGCGGTAAGTATGTTCGCGTTTTGCGGCGCCGCCATCGCGCAGGACTGGAGCAACTACGCCGGGAACGCGCAGCACACGGCCGTGTCGGCGTACACGGCGCAGGCGCTTCAGGAACTCAAGTGGTCCACGCCCGTCGATCTCAATCCGCAGTACGCCGGCGGGGGCGTGCTGCTGGCGCATTACGGTTCGCCGCTCATCACCGCGGCGAACACCGTCATCGTCCCCGTCAAAACCGGAGCGACCAGCGGGTTCAAACTCGAAGGGCGGTCCGGCGTCGACGGGTCGCTGCTCTGGACGCAGGCGACGAGCTACGTGCGCGCCCCGATCGGCGGATGGTTCCCCCCGTTCTCGCCCGCAATCACCGGCACCGGCCGCGTCTACCTGCCCGACATCGGCGGGACGATCACGTATCGTGACAACATCGACAGCGCGGTCGGGGCCACGGGTCAGATTCACCTCTTCGCCGACTATGGTTCAAACACGTCGTTCTACAACAACAACATCTACATCGACACGCCGATCACGACCGACGCCGCGGGCAATCTCTACTTCGGGTATTACTCGACGACCGGCACGATCGACAGCGGCATCGCCCGCGTCGACACGCTGGGCAACGTCACGAGGCAGTCGGTGCCGGGTCTTTCGAGCGGCATGGGGCGCGTCTTGCAGAACGCCGCGCCGGCCTTGAGCAATGACGGATCGACGCTCTACATCGCCGTCAAATCCGCAGCGAGCAGCACCGGCCGGCTGCTCGCCCTCGACAGCACGAATCTCACGCTTGAAAGCAGCGTCGACCTGCTCGACCACAAAACCGGCAACCCCGCGCAGCTCAACGAGAGCGGCACGGCGTCGCCGATGATCGGGCCGGATGGCGATGTGTACATGGGCGTGCTCGACAACACGAGCCGCGGCTGGATGCTGCATTTTTCGGGGGATTTGGCCACGCAGAAGCCGACCGGCGGATTCGGTTGGGATGACACCGCCTCCGTCGTCCCCGCGTCGATGGTCGAAGCATACACGGGGACCAGCGACTACCTGATCATGACCAAGTACAACAACTACTACCAGACCGGCGGGCAGGGCCAGAACATGATCGCGCTGCTCGACCCGAACGATACGCAGCTCGACCCGCGCCTCAACTCGACCGGCACGATGATCATGAAAGAGGTCATGACGATTCTGGGGCCGACGCCCGACGACGCCTCGGTGCTGATCAATTTCCCCGACGCCGTGCGCGAGTGGTGCATCAATACCGCCGTCGTCGATCCGTCGACCTGCTCCGTGCTCGTCAACAATGAAGACGGCAAGCTCTACCGCTGGTTCCTCGACGACAACACTCTCAGCGAAGTCTTCACGCTCGGCGACGGCCTCGGTCAGGCCTACACGCCGACCCTCATCGGCCCCGACGGCACCGTCTACGCCATCTCCAACGCGACTCTTTTCGCCATCGGCGCCGCGACGATCCCCGAGCCGTCGACGCTGATGCTCCTCGCCGCCGGCAGCGCCTTTCTGTGGCGCCGCCGACCCCGCTGAAACGCCACGCATTTCATCAAGCCGCGAACTGCGAACTGCGAACTGCGAACCGCGGGCTGCGCGTTCCCTCCGCATTCCGCCCGCCGCTCACCAAGGGGTGCATCATCATTTTTCTTGACATCAGATCACATTTAGGCTAAATGCTAAATATGAGCAGACCACTTCTCAAACCGGCGGATCGGGTCGATGTGTTTCGGGGCGTGTCGCATCCGTTGCGGCGGCGGGTGCTGGTGATGCTTCGTCAGCGTGACTGCACGGTCGGCGAGTTGCTCGCGGCCTTCAAGGTGCGCATGCCCACGCTCTCGGGGCATCTTTCGATCCTCCGCGAGACCGGGCTGGTCACGCAACGCACCAGCGGGCCGCATCGCATTTATCGCCTCAAACCGGGCGTGCTCGATCGCATCGAACGGTGGCTCGAATCGTTCCGCGCATGAAAACGCCGCGCATCGGCGCGGCGTCATCAAGGCCAATCCAGCGTCATGTGATACCGGTGTGCCCGAACCGCCGCGTCAGGGCTTCTTTTCGGCGTCCGATTTGACGGTCCCCGCCGGCAACGGTTTGTAATCCTTCAGCTCCGACTCGGGGATGAACTTGATCGACACGCTGTTGATGCAATAGCGCTGGCCCGTCGGCGTCTGCGGGGCGTCGTCGAAAATATGTCCCAGGTGCGACCCGCATCGCGCGCAGGTCACTTCCGTCCGGCGCATGCCGTACGAATTGTCCGGCGTGAGCACCACGCGATCGCCCGCCGCCGCTGCATAAAACGCCGGCCAGCCGCAACCGCTGTTGAACTTCGTCTTGGACATGAAAAGGATCTGCCCGCAAGCCGCGCACGCATACGCGCCCGGCTCGAAGTACTCGTCATACTTGTTTGTGAACGGCCGCTCCGTGCCCTTCTCCCGCAGCACATGATACTGCTCGGGCGTGAGCACCTTCTGCCATTCCTCTTCCGTGCGTACCACCTTGTCCGACATGGCGGGCTTCTCCGATGCGGTTGTCGTTTCAGTCGCGGTCGGCTTCTGTGATGTCCCCGGCGTCGGATCGGATACATCCGCCACGGGTTTCGTCGCAGCTTCATCCGGGGCCGCGCTCGCCGTCGGCGGCGGGGCGGTCGAAGTGCCTGAAGTCTGCGTCGGCGCGGTCGTGTCGTTACATGCGACCAGTCCCGCCAGCAATATCGTCAACGTCAGTGCATATTTCATGATGAACTCCCAAAACGCCGCCCCCGCGCATGCGACTATTACGCCGCATTATACCCCCGCGTTCGGGTCATTGACTTTGACCAACCGAATCGCCTTCTCCGGGCACGCCGCCGCGCACAAGCCGCACGCATGACACTCCCCCGGCCGGGCCACCGCCGCCTGCTTGCCCCCATGAAATCGAATTTTCAATCGTGTCATCCACCCCAATTCGCGCAGCCGCTCCGCCTCCACCGTGCGAATCTCAAACACGTCATACGGACACACTAGGGCGCACGCCCCCTTGTTCTCGCACCGCCGCGCATCGACCACGGGCACAATCCGCCCCGCGATTTCGTCACATGCATCCGCGCCGCGCTGGTTCATCATGAAAACTCTTCGCACTGACCCACCGAAGCCCACGCTTTCAAAGCGTGGGTCTCCTTACTCACTCAACCGCCCGCCACGACGCCTTCCTTCACGCCCGGCTCCGTCATCGACATCGGATCAAGCAGCTCATCCAGTTTCTTCGGATCCAGCACGCCTTTCTCGAGCGCCACCTGACGCACGGTCTTGCCCTCCTTGTGCGCCTGCTTGGCGATCGCCGCGGCGTTGTCGTACCCGATGACCGGCGCCAGAGATGTGCACATCGCCAGCGACTGCTCGATCAGTTCCGCGCACCGCTTGCGATCGACTTCGAGTCCGTCGATGAGATTCTCACGGAAGACGTCGGCCGCGCGGGCCAGCAGTTTGATCGACTCGTTGAGGTTCCGGCTGATCATCGGCATCGCCACGTTCAGATCGATCAGCGATCCGACGCCGCCGAATCCGCCGTAGGTGATCGCCGCGTCGTTGCCGATGACCTGACACGCGACTTGCACGACCGACTCGCAGATGACGGGGTTGACCTTGCCGGGCATGATCGACGAACCGGGCTGAATCGCCGGGAGAATCAGCTCGCCGACCCCGCAGCGGGGGCCCGAGCCGAGCCAGCGGATATCGTTGGCGATCTTCGAGAAACTGACGGCGATCGTCTTGAGCATGCCCGACGCTTCGACGACCGCGTCGCGCGTCGCCTGCGCCTCAAAGTGATTGCGCGCTTCGCGGAAGCGCACCTTCGTCATCTTCGAAAGCGTGTCGCACACCAGTCCGGAGAATTTCGGATGCGTGTTGAGCCCGGTGCCCACGGCCGTCCCGCCCAGCGCCAGTTCGCTCATGCCCGTGATCGCCTGATCGGTGCGCTCAATCGCATAAGCGACCTGAGCCGCGTAACCGGAGAACTCCTGCCCGACGCGGATCGGCGTGGCGTCCTGAAGATGCGTTCGGCCGATCTTGACGATCTTGTCCCACTTCTTCGCCTTCGCCGAAAGCGACTTGTGCAGCTTCGTCAGCGCCGGGCGGAGTTGATCCTTCAAAAGCAGCACGGCCGCGATGTGCATCGCCGTCGGGAACGTGTCGTTGGACGACTGGCCGTAGTTGACATGATCATTGGGATGCACGGGGTCTTTCGACCCGATCGCCTTGCCCGCGGCCAGCGAGCAGAGGTTGGCGATGACTTCGTTGGCGTTCATGTTCGTCGATGTGCCCGAGCCGGTCTGAAAGACGTCGACGGGGAAGTGGGCGTCGTGCTTGCCCGCCGCGACTTCCATCGACGCCGCGCGGATCAGCGCCGCGATGCGCGGCTTGACCGTGCCCAGCTTCCTGTTCGCATCGGCGCACGCCGCCTTGAGCAGGCCGAACGCGTGAATCACCTCCGCCGGCACCGGCTGCCCGCTGACCGGAAAGTTGAGCACCGCCCGCTGCGTCGACGCCCCATAGAGCGCCTCGCCCGGGACCGTCATCTCGCCCATCGAATCCTTCTCAATACGCGTCGTGGACTTGGCCATCGCAGTCGCATCCTTCAAAAAAGTGTACGTTTCAGGGAGAAACAGCTTATCCGTCCCGGTGGCGCGTGCAAGTGTCCGACGTTCAGCCGCGTATCGAAGGCGAGCGCTTTAGCGATGAAGCGCTTACCTTCGGTTCGCGGCTGAACGAAAATCAATGATCCGCCTGCGTCACGACCACATCTTTGCGCCCCAGCTTCGTCCGCGCTTCGAGCGCGCTGGCGTACGACCCGAATTCGCCGGCCTGCACGACGTACAGAACCCGCCCGTTGATGTTCGTCGTGATGACCTGCGGCTCGATCCGAAGCGCCGCCAGTGCGGTTCGCACATCCCGCGCCCGCTGCTCCGCATTGCCCTGCGAACTGTACGCGCCGAACTGGAGCGTGAACGCCGTCGTGCCCATCGCTTGTCGCACCGATTCGCGGAACCGCCCGTCGCGCGATGTGCTGATCGCCAGACTCAGATGCGACCGGGCCGACCCCCATCGCCCGAGCTTCTGCTCCGTCATGCCCAGATGGTAATACGCCTGCGCCAGGTCCTCGCCGTGCAGTTTCGTGACCGCCGACTGAAAGTAACCGATCGCGCGGTCATGCTGGGCGCGCTTGGCGTAGATCAGGCCCAGCACCGCGTTGGACGGACCGGCGACATCGCCGTCGCTGCTCGATGTCAGCGGCGAAAGAATCGTCATCGCCTGCGCCTCGTTGCCGGCGCGATAGGCGTTGAGCCCGTTGTTGAGCTGTTCGGTCGCGCTGTTGCCGCTCGTCTTGGGCGTCGATTCGCAGCCGCTTGCGAGCATCAACATGCACAGACACGCAAGCGTGAAACCGAGCCGCATGGTCGTGGTCGCAGGGGTGTTGTTCATGAGGTGGGATTCCGGGATTCCGGGGAATTGCGGGGGCAACTTGAGTGAACCGGCATCGGGAGAGTATTGTAGCGGATGCGTCGGTGATGTCACCCGTTCATGCGTGAGGCGATCGCCTTGTACACGATTCTCTGGCCCATCCTCCGCCGCGCGATGGTTCATCCGCTGCGCACCGCGGTCATCGACGACCTGCGCACCTGGCGCTACATCGACCTCGTCGGCGGGGCGATGCACCTGGCGGAGAAGATCGAAACGCGCTCCGGCGCAACGCGCATCGGCGTGATGCTGCCGACGAGCGGAGCGTTCGCGATGGCGACCCTCGCCGCTTGGATCCTCGGGCGCGTCGTCGTGCCCATCAACTACCTCCTCGGCGACGAGGAGCGGCAATACATCATCGACAACGCCGAGCTGGACCTGGTCATCACCGCCGGCCCGATGCTCGAATTCCTCGGAAAACGACCGGAAAATGTGACGCTTCTTCAACTCGACAAGCTGCGCTTCGAGGGCGTGCCCCCGCTGCGGCTCCCGGCGATCGCGGGGGCGGACGACGTGGCGGTGATTCTCTACACATCGGGCACGAGCGGCAAACCCAAGGGCGTCATGCTCACGCATCGCAACTTCCGCTCCAACATCGAAGACTGCGCCAAGCGCATCGAACTCACCAGCGCCGATTGTTTCCTCGGCGTTTTGCCGCAGTTTCACAGTTTCGGGCTCACGGGGCTGACGCTTCTGCCATTGGCGGTCGGATCGCGCGTCGTGTACACCGCGCGTTTCGTGCCCAAGAAGATGATCGAGCTCATTCGCAAGCACAAGCCGGACATCTTCATGGCGATCCCGTCGATGTACGGCGCGCTGATGAGCGTCAAGGACGCCGGGCCGGACGACATGCGTTCGATCAAGCTGGCGGTGAGCGGGGGCGAACCTTTGCCGCGCGACATCGCCGACCGCTTCCGCGAGCGCTTCGATCTGCCGATCCGCGAAGGGTACGGGCTCACCGAAACGTCGCCCGTCGTCTCGCTCAACACGCTCACCCATCACCGCGACGGCTCCGTCGGCAAACTGCTGGCGCGCAACAGCGTGAAGATTCTCGATGAGCGGGGGCGCGACTTGCCGGTCAATGCGGAGGGCGAAGTGGCGATCGCCGGGCCGAACATCATGGCCGGTTACTTCAAGCTGCCCAACCTGACCGCGCAGGTCATCCGTGACGACGGCTACTTCCTCACTGGCGACTGGGGCAAGATGGACGACGAGGGCTTCCTCTACATCACCGGTCGCAAGAAGGAAATGCTCATCATCGCCGGGGAAAACGTCTTCCCGCGCGAGATCGAGGAAGTGCTCAATCGTCATCCGAGCGTGCGCGAGTCGGCGGTGGTCGGACGCATGGACCCGATGCGCGGCGAAGTGCCGGTGGCGTTCGTCGAATTGGAAGAGGATGCAGGTTTCGACGAGCCGGCGCTGCGGCAATTCTGTCGCGAGCATCTGGCGGGCTTCAAGGTGCCGCGCGAGATTCGGCATATCGATAAACTGCCGCGCAATGCGATGGGCAAAGTCCTGCGTCGCGCCCTGCGCGAGCACCTATGATGGAGCGAGTTGCGTATGACGATCCATGTCACGATCTGGAATGAGTACCGCCACGAAAAGCAGGACGAGCGCGTGCGTGCGGTCTATCCCAACGGCATGCACGCGGCGATCCGCGAGGGCATCGAAGGCCTGCTCGGCGACGGCGTCAGCGTGCGCTGCGCCACGCTCGACGAACCGGAGCACGGCCTGAGCGAATCCGTGCTCGCGAGGACCGAGGTGCTCATCTGGTGGGGCCACAAGGCGCACAACGAAGTCAACGACGACATCGTCGCGCGCGTGCACAAGCGCGTGCTCGAAGGCATGGGGCTGATCGTGCTGCACTCGGGACACTACTCGAAGATCTTCAAGCGGCTCATGGGCACCGGCTGCGGTCTACGATGGCGCGAGGCGGGGGAGATGGAGCGCGTATGGGTCGTCGATCCGTCGCATCCGATCACCGACGGGCTCGACGCCTGCTTCGAGCTGCCGCACACCGAAATGTACGGCGAGCACTTCGACATCCCCGCGCCCGATGCGCTGGTATTCATCAGTTGGTACGCCGGCGGCGAGGTGTTCCGCTCCGGCTGCTGCTGGAAGCGCGGCAAAGGCCGCGTGTTCTACTTCGCCCCGGGGCACGAGACGTATCCGATCTATTTCGATCCCAACATCCGCCGCGTCATCGCCAACGCCGTCTGCTGGGCGCGCCAATCGTCATCGACGCCGTATCGTCACGATGCGGTGAACATCAAGGAGCCGCCCAATCCATTTTGAGGGTGCGATTTGACGAGCCGCGACCGTCAGGGAGCGGTCGGACCCGGTTCCATCTGCGGCGCCGCGACCGCTCCCTGACGGTCGCGGCTCGTGAAGAAGACCGATGGCATCTGCCCTGAAGGATCAGTGCTGGTGCGGGTTGGACATGCCCAGTAGTTCCCAGATCGCCGTCGGGTCGGCGAGGTCGGGGAGGGCGAGGTCGGCGCCGGCGTCGAGGAGTTCGGCGGTGGAGTAGGGACCGGTGGCGACGCCGACGGCGAGGCAGTTGTTGGATTTGGCGGCGTCGATGTCCTTGGGTGTGTCGCCGATGAGCATCACATCATTGGGGAGCACGGGGCGGGCGTGGAGCTTTTCGTAGCGGGCGAGTGCGACGGGGACCATGCCGGGGCGCGTGTTCGCATCGTCGCCGAAGGCGCCGACGGCGAAGATGTCGGGGTCGATGCCGGCGGCTCGGAGTTTGACGGGGGTGGTGCGGGCGTAGTTGCCGGTGAGGATGCCGAGGGTGATGCCGGCGTGGCGATGCATCTCGTCGAGCAGTTCGATGACGCCGGGCAGAATGCGGACGCCGGCGGCGAGTTCTTCGGCGAGCAGTCGATGGTATGCCTCTGCGAACGAGGCGTGATTGGCGTCATTGAGTTCGACGCCGCAGCGGCCGGCGGCGGCGGCGAACAGGAGCGGGTCGAGTCCGCCGGCGGAGACGATGCCGTCGAAGTGGAAACCGTCGCCGAAGAGTCCGGCCCCGGCGCGCGCCATGGCGCGCATGCCGGCGCCTTGCGTCGAGAGCATCGTTCCGTCGAGATCGAAGAGCACGAGTTTGGACATATCCCGATTTTATTCGGCCATATAATGCCCGGACCATGAATCAGAGCACGCCCGAAAAAATCCGCCGCCGGCTCACCGAGGCGCTGCATCCGACGTCGCTCGACATCGAAGATCAGAGTCATCTGCATGCCGGTCACGCCGGGGCGCGCGAATCGGGGGGCGGACATTATGTCGTGACGCTTGCGTCGCCGGCGTTTGAGGGCAAGTCGCGGATGCAGAAACATCAGATGGTGTACGCGGCGCTGGGCGAGATGATGCAGCGGGAGATTCATGCGCTGAGCATTCGGGTGGAGTGAAGTGCGAAGCCGCCATGGCGGCGCGGTACAATCGGGGCGTCACCTCAAGGAGGCATTTCATGGGCAAGTCCAAGGCGGCGGGGGCGGCGTCGAAAGAGGTCAAGGCGTTCATGCAGGGCCTGCGCAAGCGCAATCCGTACGAGACGGAGTTTCAGCAGGCGGTCGAGGAATTCGTCGAGACGGTGATGCCGTTCGTGCAGGATCATCCGGTGTATCAGCAGGCGCAGATACTGGAGCGCATGACGGAGCCGGACCGGATCATTATTTTTCGCGTGACATGGGAGGACGATGCGGGGAACATCCGGGCGAATCGGGCGTGGCGCGTGCAGTTCAACAATTCGATCGGGCCTTACAAAGGGGGCATGCGGTTTCATCCGACGGTGACGCAGTCGGTGCTGAAGTTTCTGGGGTTTGAGCAATGTTTCAAGAATGCGCTGACGGGATTGCCGATGGGCGGGGCGAAGGGCGGGGCGAATTTCAACCCCAAGGGCAAGAGCGATCGGGAAGTCATGCGGTTCTGTCAGAGCTTGATGATCGAACTGCATCGGCACATCGGCGAGGACACCGACGTGCCTGCGGGGGACATCGGCGTGGGCGGGCGCGAGATCGGATACATGTTCGGGCAGTACAAGCGCCTCGAAAACCGCTTCACCGGCACGCTCACCGGCAAGGGGCTGACCTTCGGCGGATCGCTGGTGCGGACGGAGGCGACGGGTTACGGCGCGGTGTATTTCACGGAGAACATGCTCAATCACGCCGGCGACTCGATCAAGGGCAAGACCGTCGTCATCAGCGGGTCGGGCAATGTGGCGACATACGCGGCGGAGAAGGCGATGCAGCTCGGCGGCAAAGTCGTGACGATGTCCGACTCGGACGGGTCGATTCACGATCCGAAGGGCATGACGATGGAGAAACTCGCGTTCATCAAGGAATTGAAAGAGGTCCGTCGCGGGCGGATCAGTGAATATGCGGACAAGTACAAGTGCCAGTACATGGAGGGCAAGACACCCTGGGGCGTTAAGTGCGAGGTGGCGATGCCTTGCGCGACGCAGAATGAACTGGACCTGGAGGATGCGAAGGCGCTGGTGAAGAACGGGTGCCGGGTCGTGTCGGAAGGGGCGAACATGCCCAGCACGCTCGATGCGGCGCGGTACTTTGATGAGAAGCGGATTCTGTATGCGCCGGGGAAGGCGGCGAACGCGGGGGGTGTGGCGGTGTCGGGATTGGAGCAGTCGCAGAATGCGCTGCGCATTTCGTGGAGCCGGGAGGAAGTCGATGAGCGGCTTCACGTGATCATGAAGAACATTCACGAGCAATGCGTCCGCTACGGCGGCGGGGAGAACGAGCACATCAACTACGTCAAAGGCGCGAACATCGCGGGGTTCAAGAAGGTGGCGGATGCGATGTTGGCGTACGGGGTGGTTTGAACGCGGGGGGAGGAGGAAGCGCTCGCCGCTGGCTCGCGGCTAAACGGGGGAGGGCTGTCATATTTGCAAGCGACGGGCGGGAATTGTCAAAACGGCAGTTGGGGGCGGATGGTCTGATTTTACAAATATCGGAATTGACGGCGCTTAGGTCAAGCGCGTTTTGGCATGCCGTTTGAACAGGGTTGGTCGGTCGTCACAAAGATCGGCCTGTGCGACCGCGTCATGGATATTGGCCGATCGTAAGGAGCGATTGACATGTACCCTGTTCTGCGACGTAAAGGCAATGGTCGACTGGCGTGGGCGGATCCGTTCGAACCGATTCAGCGGGAGTTCGACTCGATGCTCGGGCGGTTCTTCGGCGATGCGGACACGCAAACGAGTCTCGTGGGCGCGTATCCGGTGGACATTCACGAAGATGAGAACCACATCTACGTCAGCGCCGAGCTGCCGGGCTTCAAGAAGGACGAAGTCGATGTGACGCTTGAAGCGGGCGTGCTGACGATCCGCGGCGAGCGCAAGAGCGAAGAGACCAAGGGCACGGAACACCTGAGCGAGCGGCGATTCACCCGCGTGCAGCGCGCCTTCACGATGCCGACAAGCGTCGATGAAGCGAAGGTGGATGCACACCTGGTCGATGGCGTATTGAAGATCACGCTCGACAAGCGCGAGGAGGTCAAGCCGCGCAAGATCGAAGTCAAGTAAACCGACTCGATCGCGACGCTGCATCTTGTTGACCCGGAGGCGGGGAGACTTATGTCTCCCCGCCTTGTATTTTATGGGGGTATGTTCGGCGGACTGATCATTTTGCTGCTCCTGGCGCTGGGGCTGTTGATCGCGATACTCACGGCGGCGGTGATGTATGTGTCGACGCATCCGCCGCGTCGGACGGCGGGGACGGCCATCGCGCACGGTCAGCCAACGGACCCGGCGGAAGCGGGGGCGCGGTCGTATGAAACGATCACAGTGAAGGCGACCGACGGCGTGCCGATCGAAGTGTGGCTCGTCGAAGGCGAGCGGACGGAGGGGCCGATCATCGTGATGCTGCACGGCTGGGGCGATGCGCGGATCGGCGAGCTGGCGTGGTTCGATGTGCTTAAAGGATGCGCGAGCGAACTGGTCATGTTCGATCAGCGCGGACACGGGGAGTCGAAGCACGCTCGCTGCACGCTGGGCCGCGCGGAAGCGGGGGATGTGCTGACGATCATCGAGGCGCTGCGTCATCACGGTCGCCGGGGGCGCATCGTCTTGTTCGGCTACTCGATGGGCGCGATCGTGGCGATGCGTGCGGCGGGGATGTCCACCGAGATCGCCGGGGTGATCGCCGACTCGCCGTATCGTTATCTTGCCGAAGCGGTGCGCGGGATGCTGCGGTCGAACGCGACGCCGACGTGGCCGATGGTGGAATTGGCGCAGTGGCTATTGGGTTTGTCGCATGAGGACACGGCGGCGATGGCGGGGCGGATGGCGCAGCGGGTGCTGATTATGCATGGGACGCACGACGCGATCGCGCCGCTCGCCGATGCGCGGGCGATCGCCACGGCGGCGGGGGAGCGGGCGACGCTTGTCGAATTCGAGGAAGCGGGGCACTTGGAGGCGGGCTGCGCCCATGCGGCGGAGTACGCCCGGGCGATCGCGTCCTTTGTTGAGACACGGGCGCAATAAAAAAGGCCCGGTCCACAGAAATGTGGAACCGAGCCCTTCCGGGGGCAATGGTAGACTGATCGCTCGGATGAGCGTCCAGTGGTGAGGGAAGTATACCAGCCCTGAACAGGATTGCAACCCCTATTGTGATAAAAAATCTGACGGCCCATTTAGTTAGAGCGTTTGCGGATTCGTATTGACAGCCCTGACGCGGCGGGGCCGGGGCTGTTAAAATGGGAATACGACCGGACCTACGCAAGTAAGGATGTGCGGGTGGCGAAACTCTCAGGTGGGCTGGATTTTCCGCAAGGGCAACCGCTTCGGCTCCCGCCGCCGCCGGAGCAGTTGGCCGCCTATCCCTTGCAGATGTACTGCCCGGATCGCCCGGAGGTGATCACTTCCCAGACCGTCCGCCGCGGGCAGTTTCTCATCGAACCCCTCCGCCACAGCGACGCCTGCTACGTCAGTCCGATCACCGGGACCGTGCGATCGGTGACGCCGGTCGACGAGGACGGGGGCGGGGGGTATCGGGTGCTCATCGAGCCGCCGTCGGGGACGGTGGTCACGTCGCTGGAAGTCGCCCCGCCGCGCGGCCGCAAGCTCGAGAACTGGTTCGCCGCCATGCGTCAGGTCGGTCCCTGGTCCGATCTGGACGGCGGCGTCGGACTCATCAAGCAGCTCGACGCCGCTCGCAATCGCCCCGTCGATCGACTCATCTGCGTCGGCCTCGACGCCTTCCCGCCGTACCCCGATCGCTCGAGTCTGCTCATGAGCTTCCCCGACGACGCGGTGCTGGGCACGCTCATTCTCGCCGACATGCTCAACGTCAAACAAGTCGTCATGCTCGCCGGCCGCGTCCCCGCGATGCTCGGACGTCTTCGATCGAGCTGCAAAAAATATCGCCTGCGTCTGATGGTCGAACCCAACCGCTACCCGGCGGCGCACCCGACGACGATCGCCTACACGACGCGGACGGCGCGCGGCGCCGGGCCGCGCTTTTTGCCGCATGGACACAATCCGGTGGAGCAGGGGCTGATGATGATCACGCCCTGGACCGCCATCCGCGTCGGGCGCTGGTTCACGCTCCGCCGCTTCGATCTGGTGCGCCCGATCTTCCTGGCCCGGCCCGATCAGGCGCAGCCCATCACCGGACACTTCGTCATGCCCGGCGCCCCGTTGGCGTCGATCGCGCCGGAGCTGGGCGAGGCGCATGTCATGCGCGAGCGGCGCGTGCTGCGCGGCGACCCGATGACCGGCCGACCGCTGGGCGAGCCCGGCGTCGTGCCCGCCGATCACACGCTGCTGACCCTGCTGCCGGCGATGACCCCGCGCGAGATTCGGCCGTGCATCAACTGCGGGCTGTGTCTGGATGTGTGCCCGACGCAGCTTGACCCGGTGCGGATGCTCAAAGCCGCGCAGAAACGCCGCGACGACGCCTGGCTCTGGGATCAGCTTCCCTGGTGCATCGACTGCGGATTGTGCAGCTACATCTGCCCGTCGGCGATCCCCTTGGCGCAGACGTTCGCGGGCGTTCAGCAGCAGGTGGAAACAAGCGAATGAGCAAGGCGGGACGGACAGAGCGACCGACCGAGGCGGCTTCGAGCTTGTCGGGGCCGCCGTGGGTCGGGCCGATCGTCCCGCTCTATCGCTACGAGCGACTCTGGCTGGGCATCAATTTCCTTCTGACCGTCTCGGCGACGATTTTCTTCGGATGGCGCGCGCTGTTCATGATCTGCCTGACCGCCAGCGTCTGCCTCGTCGCCTACTCGCTCATCGCCCTGGCGATTCATCTCATCGGCTCCGGCCGCAGCAGCGAGGGCACGCTCTCGGCGGCGCTGAACATGGGCCTGCTCATGGGCCTCACGCTCCCGCTCATGCCCTATGCCGCGCTCTCGGTGATCGCGGGCATGCTCGTCGGCGGACTGGTGCATGTGATGGGGCAGACGCATCGGCTGCGCGCGCATCCGGTGGCGGTGGCGCATGTCGTACTCATGATGACGATCCCGCTCATCGGCACGCAGCAGGTCGGAGCCGTGCTCACCCCCTCGCGCATCGTCGTCGGCGACGTGTGGCGGTTTACGAGTCCGGCGGGGGGGCCGACGTGGATTCACATGACGGCGCCGAACAAGCTGGATGCGATCGACATGGCCGGCCCGTCCGATTTCGACGCCGTCCGCCGCGCCGACCCGCAGCGCGTCATGCACGCCGAGCAGAAAAACATCCTCCGTCACGGCTCGCGCATGGTCACCCTCCTGCGCAGCGGCGAACTGCCCCGACTTCTCGACGTCCTCATCGGCGCCGCCCCCGGTCCCGTCGGCGGCACCTCCGCCGTCCTGCTCATCCTCTCCGGACTCTGGCTCATCTACCGCCGCGTCGGACGATGGGCCCCCGCCCTCACGGCCCTCGCGGCGGCGATGATCTGCCTGCTCATCCTCCCCGTCGTCAGCGAAGGACAGGTCGTCATGAGCTGGCAGTGCTTTTCGCAGGTCGGATGGAAAGTCACCGTCGCCTACTTCGCCTATCAGCTCCTCGCCACGCCGCTCCTGCTCATCGTCCTGCTGCTCGCCCCCCTGACCATGCCGCGCACATCGCGCGGCCGCATCTGGTACGCCGTCATCATCGGCGCCGGCGCCGTCTCCGCCCGATGGGTCGTCCCCATCGAATGGGTCTCCTACCTCCCCCTCATCGTCGCCGGCCTGATGTGCCCCATCCTCGACCGCATGCGCGAATCGGTCTTTGTCCGCCGACGGGAATGAATCGGAATCGAACCACCAAGGCACGAAGAGCACCAAGACGATCAACGATGTAGGGCAGGATTGATCCTGCCATCTGAGTGGCACATCGATTGGGAGAAGCGGCAGGATGAATCCTGCCCTACGGACTACACCACTAATCAGGAACCCCAGTGAACATATCATCAGATGGCGACGATGAGGGAATGTTCGGTATGTGCTGGTGCAACGATTGACAAAGTCGATCGATCAGACTTCGCGCGCGAGTCAATTCTTCGTGAGTCGGCACATGATTCATCCAGATGGAAGAAACACGGAGTTGATTACCATGCTCGCGGGTTGGCTTCAGTTCAACATTCGCAAATGCGGAAGTGTCATCTTGGCAGAACAACACCGCGTAGCCAGGGTTGTGAATGGTCCCTTCGTATAACGACCAGCTTGTCGTCGGCTCAACGTCGTAGCGTGTCACTTTCGTCAAGCCAGACGTAGTTTGCATTGTTTGCTCAACCGCCTCGGGTGACGGCAGCGTATTAAGCACGATGGTGCGTCCGACGCCGTGAAACGTATCGCATCCCGCGCAGGCGAGGATGCAAGGGATGATCGCAGCAATTATCAGGCGGGTGTTTAACATGAACTGACACCCCGATCGACGATGATGTTCAAATCGCTCGGGCGCTGTTGACGGCGATCCATTTGGCGAGTTTCGCCGGGAGGTCGCCGCGGGTCAGGGCTTCGAGTTTGTCGCGGAGGTAGAAGACTTCGAGCATGGCGCTGACGTTGATGTTTTGCTTTTCGAGGACGGCGGTGAGGGCGGGCCAGTCGGTGGTGCCGTCGCCGGGCATGAGATGGGTGTCTTCCTTGCCGTCGTTGTCGTGGATATGCAGGTAGTCGATGACGTCGGCGCAGGCGGCGAGGCGGTCGGCGACGGTGCCGGTCACATGGGCGTGGCCGGTGTCGAAACACATGCGCATGTGCGGCGAGTCGACTTCGCGCAGCATCTTCGCAAGCTCCACCGGGTCGGTCCCCATGTACGAACGCGGGGGCATATTTTCCAGAAGGAACACGACGTCCATGTCCGACCCGATCTCCGCCAGTTCGTAGAGACTGCGCAGCAGCGACTCACGCCGGGCTTCAAGCTCGGCGGCGGGGGGGACGACATTCACCGGCGCCAGCGGCGAAGGATGCACCACGATCATCGGCCCGCCCAACTCGATCGCCAGCTCCGCTTCCTCGCGGTAGGTCTCGATGCTCGAGGAGCGCCGGTCTTCGTCAGGGCTCGACGGATCGTAGTTGTCGCCGAACACGCCGTGGATCGAATCGATGATCAGATCGGCGCCGGCGCAGGCGTCCTTGATGAACTGGATCGGCGGCTGATTCTGCTCATTGCGGTAATACTGGCAATGCGTGCAGCCGAGCCGCCGGTACAGATCGAGAATGATCGGCGGATCGAAATCCGGGAAACCGAAAGTCGCCACCGTGGCGAGTGTTGCCATAATGTTGCTCCATCCGCGGTCAACCCGCCCCGATCCCCGGCCGACCTCACACACCGATCTCCCGCCGACGGGATGCCTCGTCCCGACCGGCCGATCGTTCCTCACACACCCAACCGTCGCCGTACATACCCAGCCCGATACGCGCGGCGCTGCGCCCCGGTCATCGCCGCTCCAGACATTTTCTGCAAGTGCGCCGGCTGGGTCAACAAGAGCAATTCGTTAATCGTCGCCAGCGTCACGCCCGTCAGCCGGCCCATGCTCACCCCGAGCCGCACCGCGCTGAGCAGGTACAGCGATTCCTCGGAGCCGAGCAGGCGGGCGTGGCTGAGCGTGCCCCAGGCCCGATAAATCTTGTCGTCCAGCACCGTCGAGCGATGATCCGACAATGCCTGACGCGCCCGGCGCTCGTAGTCGATGATCTGCGGGATCACGATGTCGGCGAAGTCGTCGAGGATCTGCTCCTCGCTGCGGCCGAGCGTCGTCTGGTTCGACACCTGATAAAGATCGCCGACCGCCTCGGTGCCTTCGCCGTAAAATCCGCGCACGGCCAGGTGCATGTCCTTCGCCGCCCGGCGCACGCGGTCGATCTCGCCGGTGAGTTTCAGCGCGGGCAGATGCAGCATGACCGACACGCGGATGCCCGTGCCGACATTCGTCGGACACGCGGTCAGGTAGCCGAGCTTCGATGTGTACGCGAAGTCGAGTTTGGCTTCGAGCGTATCGTCGATGCGATTGGCCTGTGCGTACGCATCGGTGAGCTGCATGCCGGGGCGAAGGACCTGAAGCCGGATGTGGTCCTCCTCGTTGACCATGATCGAAATGAGTTCATCATCCGACAGCGCGACCGCCCGGGGGTTCTTGCCCTGACTGTGCTGGCGGGAGATCAGATGGCGTTCGACGAGCAGTTGTCGATCAAGCCGCGGACTTTCACACAGGTCGATCCAGAGCATGCGCTGAGCGAGGTTCGATTCGAGAATGCGCGAGCGACAGGTCAACAAGAGGTCGCGCCGCTGGGCGGGCGTCGCGCGCGTCAGGAAGGGGTAGCCGGCGATGTTGCGTGCGAGTCGGATGCGGCTGGAAATGACCACATCGCCCTCGGGCCCCGGCTTGCGGAGCCATTGACTGGCATTGTCATTGAGGTCCGCCAGACTCATGCTTTCTCCGCTTCCACCTGGCTGAGCTTGTCCCGCAGCGTGGCCGCGCGTTCGTATTGCTCCGCCGCCACCGCGCGGTCCAGTTCCTCGCGCAGTTGCCGCAGGCGCTGTTGCCGCACTTCGCTCGCCCCCGCATGCGCCGGCACTTTGCCAAGGTGTCGCCCCGCCCCTTCGTGCGCCCTTTCCAAGAGCGGCATCAGCGCGCTGCCGAAGGCCGTGTAGCAATCGGCGCAGCCGAGCAGTCCGGTCTTGCGGAATTCCTCGTACGTCAGCCCGCAGCGGTCGCAGCGCAGCGTCGTCGGGCTCACCGTCGTCCCGCTGTGCTTCATCACGAACTTCTCGAGCAGCTCGTTGATCGGGGCCTGGTTCACCTTGACCATGATCCCTTCCTGCCGCGCATGCTCCTCGCACAGGTGCTTTTCCACCTTCTGACCCGCCTTGGTCATCTCGATGAGGTGGACGGTCGCCGGGTTTTTGCAGTGATCGCAATTCATGGTGGCCGCAGTATTTTAGTGAGCCGCCCCGGTTTGTTCAACGGTTTTCATATCGGCCCAAGCCCCCCGTTTTCTCCACCGCGCGGCCCCGACCGCGTTCACCACGGCAATCCGGGGAAAGCGGAGAGTGTGAGCCACGAAGGCGCGAAGACGCGAAGTAAGACAAAAGCCGTATTGCCAGGCCAGCGGTCCCGCTCTCAACCGAAGGTCGGATGAGCAAAAACACGTGATCCGCCGCATCATCCCTCACCTTCCCTCACCTTCCCTCGCCTTCCTTCGCGTCTTCGCGCCTTCGTGGCTAATCCTTTCCTGCGCCTTCTCCCCGTGCCCCCGTGGTGAACTTCCGCTCCGTCACTTGCGATTGGAAATCTGAAACCGGTGTCCCTCCGGGTCCGACCCGTCGCACATGACCAGATCCCCGCTCCGCATGATCTTGCCCATCGGGATGCGCCCGATGACCAGTTCCGTCCGCTTCGCCTCCACATCCTCCGCGTAAAACACGATCTTGTGCGGATGCATCGAGTCCCCCGTCGCCTTCTTGATCGGCCCGCTCGGACCGTACGCCCGGTGAAACGCCAGCCGCACGCCCCCCGCGTCCATCTCCTGCCACTCCGTCGGCTCCGCCGTCTCCAACGGCGCCAGCCCGAAGAACCGCTTGTAAAACGCCGCGCATTTCTGCACGTCCGACACGAAAATGATCACACGATAAAGCGGCGAGAGCATGACGCCTCCCTTGTCCAATGAAACCGAACCGCGCGCCATTCTACAACATCCCCCGCCACGCGCCCCACCGAAGCCCACGGTGTCCCACCGTGGACCGTCGCCCACACCTGCGCGCGAAAACCGCGTCGGCCGGGATTCATCCCGCCGCTCATCAAAGGCAGGATGAATCCTGCCCTTGTATCTTGCGAAGTGTGTGCGAAGACCCGCTTCTCACACCCCTTCTCAGCACTCCATCACTGTTTCACGCGCGATGACTCATCACATTGATCACCACCCCGTTCGGATCGCGCACGAAAAATCGCCGCACGCCCCAGGGTTCGTCCGTCAATGGATAAACAATCGGCTCCCCCCGCGCGACCGCCTTCTGATGCAGCGCGTCCACATCCTCCACCTCGATCGAAACATCCGGATGCACCGCCGACCCGCCCCCTGATTGCAGGACCGTCAACTGAGCCGTCGGATTGTCCGGCGAAACCAGCGTCATGATCCACCCCATGTCCATCGCCACCGTCATCCCCATGAACTGCGTATAAAACGCCCGACTCTCCGCCATCCGCTCCGACGCCACATTCGGCACCACCCGCCTGATATTCATGTTCAGCCCCATATTGACGAACATCGCCCGCCGTTCGTGGTCATCGGGCGCGTCATTCGACACAGCCCGCGCCGCTCAGAACGCGCTCTTCCATTGTTCGGTATCGATGAACCACCGCTCCTCGCAAATCTTGTCGCCCCGGAATTTGAACAGCACCGAAAGCTGCGACGCCGCGATCTTCTGCGACTTCCACTCGACGATCGACACGACCTCGTTCTCGCCTTCAAGCTGGCGCAGCCCCGTGATCTGAAACTTCGGCGGGAGAATCGTCGCCAGTTGATCCAGCGCCGCGCGGAACGCCGCCCGTCCCTCCAGCACATTGCCCTGCCCCGGCATGATGAATTTCATGTCCGCCACATAGTCGGCCGCCAACGCATCAAAATCGCCCGCCCCGACCGCGTTCCAACCCCTCTGAACGATATCCGCCAGACTGATCGTGTTCGCCATCTTCGGTTCACTCCATGTTCATGACGATCTAAACTTGCCCGAACCCAAAACCCCAACCGCCGCCCGCCCGCGATTGCGAGTTCCACCGACAACCCCATTGTCCATCGAAGCCGTCGCCCGTCAACCGCCGCGTCGGGCGGGATTCATCCTGCGGCTCTTCGCCTCATGTCGCTATTGGCCTTTGATCCCGCCGAACGCGGCGAAGCAGGAGTTCTTGTGCAGGATTTCCGTTTTCTCAAACCCGACCTTTTTCATGAGTTCGAGTTGGAACGTCACGGGGCGCGGCGAGTCCTCCTTGTCGATGTAGGCGAAGACCTTTTCCTGATATTGCTCGCCGCCCAGTTCGGTGAGATAGTCCGCATATCGCCGCCACATCAATGCGTGAACCTTCTCATGCTCGTGCGTCACCAGATCGGTGATCCACAGCGAACCGCCGGGTCGCAGGAGCGCATGGATTTTCCCGAAGGCCCGCTCCCAATCCTGTTCATCGCGCAGGTGGTGCAGCACCGCCGCCGCGAGAATCACGTCGTAGCCGTTTTCGGGGAGCGGCAGGTCACGAAAGTCGCCGTGAAAGCGGCGGATGACGCCGCGCGTTTCCTGAGCGAGGCGTTCCTGAGCCCTGATCAGCATGGGCTCGCTCAGGTCGCACAGGTCGCAGTCAAAATCGCCGCCGTATGCGCGCAATAGTTTGATCGTGTTGTTGCCCGCGCCGCATCCGATGTCCAGACACCGCTCAATCCGCGGCGTGGCCGCGAGCGCCGCCTGCGTGATAAGCTCCATCGCCAGCGGCGCATCAATCGTCGCCGCCTGCCCCGTCTGAAGATTGGAAAACCGCTCGACATCATGGTCAAAGCGGTTGCGAATTTCCTCAACCGTCGATTTGTCCCGCATGGGCGTATTCATTTGACTGCTCAACGAAAAGCTCACGATCGCACGCCCGACGCACCATGAACCGTCGCGCCGCATCGTTCACAAGCATATCCCTCATCTCCGCCCCGCGCCGCGCGCGGGCGCCGAACCCGATGGCGCCGTGCGCAGAATCTTCTCCATCGGGCGGCCCTTGGCCAGTTCGTCCACGAGCTTGTCCAGACACCGCACCTGACGCGTCAGCGGCGTCCGGATCGATTCGACGCGCTGACCGCAGATCGTCCCGGTGATCAGATCGGCGTTGGGATGCACCTTCGCCTTGGCGAAGAACTCCGCGAGCGTCGCTTCCTTGTCCATCTGTCGCTGAAGCTGCTTCTCGGAATAGCCCGTGAGCCAGCGGATCACCTGATGCAACTCCTCCCGCGTGCGCCCCTTCTTTTGAACTTTGGCCAACAGATACGGATACACAAACGCAAACGTCATCTTCGCAATCCGCTCGTCCTGCTTGCTCATATCCGCCATACCCGCCCGCGCCTCCCGCTCGCAATTCCAATCCGGCACGCTCGATCCCGTGCATGATAGCCCGCACCGGAGCCGGATTTGCACCGTCGGAGCCCCGTGTGCATGTTGCAATCCGTGCGGGTCTTTGCGATGCTGCGTCGCGGCACCATCGTACGGCTTGGGCGAAGGGCCCAAACCGTGGCACCCGGCCTTGTTTGCGCGGATGGCGAGCGGGCATCGGGTGGGCGATATAGGTTCCGGCGCGGCCGGTGATGGGAATACGCAAAGGTTCGAGGTGGGGAATGGCGCGGCGGGTGCGCATCGGGGTGACGGAATGCGGGCGGGCGGCGGGAAAGGTGAATGTAAGTCTTTGATTGGCGCGCACCGGTGGGGCGAGGTTGGACGTGCGCATGCGCACCGGGCGCGCAGCGGGGGATTTTGCGTCGGGCTGGTGCGCGGAATCGAGGATGGCGGGCTGGGAAAGGGGGCGCACGGAAACGGTGGAAATGGGGTATGGGGCCAGCGGGGTGCGCGATGGAATCGGCGCAGGTCCGGCGGCGGCGCGGGCGGGGTGATGGGGGGAATGCGGTGGGGCAGGCGCAACGAAAAACCCCGTCGCGGGACGGGGCGGATTCGTCGGGGGTGTTGAAGGAAGCTGGGGATCTAGGATTCGAACCTAGACTAGCTGATCCAGAGTCAGCCGTGCTACCGTTACACCAATCCCCAGTAGGACATGCTCGATGGTATCGGTCGAGCAGGGGTGTGGCAATGAATGTTAGGACGCTTTGGCGGCCTTGAGGGCGTTGAGGCGTTTGGCGAGTCGGCTCTTGCGGCGGGCGGCGGCGTTCTTGTGGATGGAGCCGGCGGCGGCGACCTGGTCGAGGGTCTTGGTGAGCTTCTGGTACGCCTCGGCGGCCTTGGCGGGGTCGCCGTCGTGGACAGCGTCGAGGAAGCCCTTGGTGGAGTCCTTGACCTGACCCTTTCGCCAGCGGTTACGGGCGCGGGCCTTGAGGTTCTGACGGATGCGTTTCTTGGCGGAGAGCGAGTGAGCCATGGATCAAAAGTTCCTGTAGGATCGGAGCGTTAAGGGGCAAGAGAGTCATTATCACTACCGTGGCGCGAAAATCAAGCGGTCCCCGGAAAATGCGGGTTTGGCGGGGGCTGGTTCGGGTCAGGCGGGGGTCAGGCCGGGCGGGCGGGGTGTCGGATGGGGGGTCGGGGAACCGATAGAATGCGGGTATGGATAAGGGTTGGTACATGATCGTCGCCGCGGGGGCGTTGCTGATCGGCGGGGCGGCGGGGGTGGTGCAGGCCCAATCGCTGGGGCAGAAGGGGTATCAATCGGTGGAGCAGGTGGTGGGCGACATTGACCCGCTGCACGTCTCGCAACGGCAGGTCGAGACGGGGCTGGGCGAGTTTGGGCAGGGTTCGAGCGTGTTCCGCCGCATCGACCCGACGGGCCCCGCCGGTAATCGGCTCTATTTCATCACGCCCGGGTTCATCGCTGAGTACGACCGCTCCTCGTACTTCGATTTCGAGGACAAGCACGGCAACAACTACACCGCTCAGGAAGTCCCGGCCAATACGGTGTTCCGCATCGGATTGCCGCCGGCTCCCGAGGCGCCGCGTCGCGATCCGGTGCCGGGCATGGTCGACGCACAGGTCGACGGGCGAAGCGATGGCCGTCGCCGCACCGGCCCCGCGCCCATCGATGCTTCCATGCGGCAGGCCCCCGCGCCCGTGGAGCGCGTGCGATGGATGCAATACCTTCAGGCCCGCGTCGCTCAGCGGCAGGCGGTCGCCCAAGCCATGGACCGACTCGCCGCCGCCAAGCCGGAGCAACCTTGAACCGACGCCGCCTCCCGGTAACATGACCCCATGCCCACGACGAGCGACACCAACACACCCAGCATTGCCGTCGAGGACTACCTCAAGCACATCTGGAAGATCGTCAGCCAGGGCGACCGCGCCACGACCAAGGCGCTGGCCGATCGCATGGGGCTGGGCAACGGCACCGTCACGGGCATGCTCAAGCATCTGGCCGCACGAGACCTCGTCAAGTACGAACCCTACCGCGGCGTCGAACTCAGCGAGCAGGGCGAACGACTCGCGCTCCGCGTCATCCGTCGTCACCGACTCATCGAACTGTTCCTCGTTCAAACGCTCGGCCTCGGCTGGGACGAAGTCGACGAAGACGCCGAACGCCTCGAGCACGCGTTTTCCGATGAACTCATCGAACGTATCGACGCCTTCCTCGGTTACCCGCAGGTCGATCCGCACGGCGCACCGATTCCCACAGCCGCCGGACGCGTCGAAATGCAGGACTTCGCCGCGCTCTCGACACTCCACGCCGGCCAGCGCGGCCTCGTCCGACGCGTCTCCGACTCCGACCCCGCCTTCCTCAAATACCTCGACGATCACGCCATCGCCCTCGACGCCCTGATCGAAGTCATCGCCGTCGACCCCTTCGGCACGATCCACGTCCGCATCGGCCCCCGCGAAAGCCACCTCGCCCGCGAAGCCGCCCGCCGCATCCATGTCGCCGTCCAGCCGAGCGAATGAGGAACTTCACCATGGGGCGCGGGATAAGGCAACAGAAGTAGAATGGATCGCAGGATCAAACAGGATCAGTGCAAGACATTGGTCCCGATCCCTTCGATTCATCCTCAAATTCCGTCAACGCATCTTCGTCTTCCACATCAAACTTCGATTGAACGCCGAGCATTCTTCCGATACGGCCGCAGGTCCATGCTGGGATAGCGTTCCGCCACGCCGGCGAGTGTGGCGGGGGTCCAGTAGGGGTCGCCGGGCGGAGGGAAGCCCAGGGCGTGGCGCTGGCGGGGCGTTGTCGTTTCGATGAAGTGTTGAAGCTGCTCGTACTCGCCGAAGCGGGACCAGAGATGGTAGCCGGCGAAGTGGTGGCGTGCGGAGCGATAGACAAGATGATGCGTGAAGCGGGCGGCGCGGGGCTTGTCGATCGCCGACCCGCGGTGAAACACGCTCATGCCGAAGACCAGCACGTCGCCCGCCTTCGCCGTGATCGCCTGCTCGTGTTCGTACAACTCCGGCCAGTCCCGCCGATACCGATGCGGCGGCCACAGCGACATCCCCGCCGTCACCGGCCGCGGCACCACATACGTCGGCCCCGTCCGCGCATCGACATCGCTCAGATAAACGATCAGATTCACCTGCGGATAATCCCCATCCTCGCGCGGCACCACCCGCGTGTTGCCCTCAAAGTCCACATGCAGCGCCTGCTCATAATCCGCGCCCCCCGCGTACTTGGCCCACAGACACGCCCGCGACAAGAGCAGCGACTCCGTCCCCAATGCTTCTTCGACGAAGTCCAGGAGCTGCGGATGCGTTGAGAGATGATTGAGCGCATCACCGGCAAAAGGGAACTCGAACTTGCCCGCTTCAGTGTTCTCGATCAGCTCAGCGTAGCGCTCGGGGGTCCTGTGCATCTCTCGCGCGGTCGGCGCGTAGCGATGCACATTCTTCAAGGCCGCCCGGACCTGGTGCTGATCAAAAAACCCGCGCAGCACGGTGAATCCCTGCTCGCGCCACTGGGCGACCGACCCGCGCATGGACCGACGGCTGTGTTTCATCGGCGAAGTTGTACAGCGGGGCGAACCCCCGGGCAACTGCCCATCGACTACGACTGCTGCGCCCGCTTGGCCTGCACGTCCTCGAGCGCCTCGGTCAGATCGTCGATCAGGTCCTTGTAATTCTTGTAGCGGTCATCGGGATCCTCCTGCATCATTTTGCGGATGGTGTCGGCGGTGGCGGGATGCAGGTCCGGCCGAGCGGCGCGGATGTCGGGCGGCGGGGAGTTCAGACGCGCGAGGATGAGCTGCTTGATCGTCGGCGCTTCGAAGGGCGCTTTGCCGGTCAAGACGTGATACAGACTCGCGCCCAAACTGTAGATATCCGCCCGCAGGTCCGGCGGAAGCTGCCGCACGAGTTCGGGGCTGACGTAATAGGGCGTGCCGAGGATTTCGTTAAGCTGATCATCGGGGTCGATGGCGGCGAAGCCGAAGTCCATGAGCTTGGCGACGCCCGCCGAATCGAAAAGCACGTTGCCGGGCTTGACATCCAGATGCAGCAGTCCGCGGCGGCTCGTTTCCGCCAGCGCCTTGGCGACCTGAATGCCGATGTCCAGCACGCGGGCCTCGTCGTTGTTCGCCCCGTTGCGGATCATCTCCTTCATCGACCCGCCCATGAGCGGTTCCATGATGATGCATGGCTGACCGCGCCGCGTGTCGATGGCGTACACCTTGATCACATTCGGATGATTGAGCAGCAACAGGGCGCGCGCTTCGTCGACGCCGCTCTGGCGACCGGGCACATTCGACGCCTGCACCTTCATGACCTTCAGCGCCACCTCGCGCCCCAGCACGCGATCCTGCGCCAGATAAACGATGGACCCCGTGCCTTCACCCAGCAGCTTGACGATCATCATCGACCCGACTTTCGCCGGGACGATCACTTCGCCGCCGCATTGGGGGCACGCCACCGCCGACAGCGCCCGCGCCGCCGAAACGTCCAGCGAGACATTGCAGTGCGGGCAGTTGATCGTTTTGACTTTTTCAACGCGGAACGTCATGCGGGTAGTTTAGCGAAAGTCAGCTAACCCGTCATGAGCCAGTCACTTCAACTTTTTCATGGTCCTCCATCATCGCCGCAAGCCGCTTGGCGTTGGACGACCGCGCCGCGGGGGCGTCGGCCGGCGCCTCGGTCGGGGCGGCCGTCAGGGTCAGCGGCTCGTCGTCCTCGGCGACCGGTGATGTATCGATATTCCGCAGGGCGTCGTCGGCGATCTTGCCGCCGGCGCCGACCTGATCGAAGCGGACGGTCACCTGCTTGCTCACGCCGCGGATCGGCATCGTGATGCCGTAGAGCAGATCGGCCGCCTGCATGGTGCGCTTGTGGTGCGTGATGACGATGAAGTGCGACAGGTCGAGGAAGCTGCGCACCACATGACAGAAGCGGTCCACGTTCGCCTCGTCCAGCGCCGCGTCCACTTCGTCGAGCACGCAGAACGGACTGGGCCGGCTGCGGAAGATCGACATGAGCAGCGCCACCGCCACCATCGTCCGCTCGCCGCCGGACAGCAGGCGAATCGACTGCGGCTCCTTGCCGGGGGGCTTGGCGATGATTTCGATGCCTGACTCGAGCCAGTCGGTGTTGCCGTTTTCGTCGGGCATGAGCACCAGATCGGCGCGCCCGCCGCCGAAAAGTTTGCGGAACAGCCCGTCGTTGGCGGCGAAGTGTTCGCGAATCTGCATGAACGTCTGCTCGAAACGCGTGCGGGATTCGTCGTTGAGATACGTGATGAGGTTTTCCAGTTCGACCCGCGCCTTGTCGATGTCGGCAAGCTGATTGGTCAGTTCGATCTCGCGGGCTTCGAGTTCGGTCTGTTCGTTGATCGCATCGAGGTTGACCGTGCCGAGGCGCTCGACCTTCTGTTTCAGCTCCGTGATCTCGCTTTCGACCGCGTCCCAATCGATTTCGCGGGCCTGATAGTCGGCGTACGCCTCGGCGATGTCCAATGAAAGCTGCTCGCGAGAGCGTTCCCGCACGCCGTCGCAGCGGACTTCAAGCTCGCGCTGGGCGACCTGGTGATTGTGCGACTGGGCGTCGAGCGATTCTGCGACCTGACGCTGCTCGCGCACCACCGCCGCCAGGGCGTTGACGTGCGCGTCGATCCGCTCTAGGTCACCGGCGAAACCCTCCAGCGTCCGCTTCAGGTCCGTGATGCTGCGCTCGGCCAGTTCGATCTGCTCCGCCGCCTCATCGCGGGTCTTCTCCAGTTCGCCGATCCGCTGCGTGTGCTGATCGAGACGATGGCGCACCTGCTGGGCCTGACGCTCGGCGTCATCGCGCGCCAGTTCAAGCTGGCGCTGCTGCCGGCTCGCCGCCGTGAGCTGCTCGCTGATCTTGCCCGCTTCGACGCGCGCCGCCGTGACCGCCTCTGCGGACTGTTCGGCTTCGCTCTTGAATCCGACGATCTTCCCTTCCAGTTCCGCCGCGCGGGCCTTGGACTGCGCCTGCTCTTCTTCGAGTCGGGCCACATCATCGGCGTGCTCGCGCTTCTTGGACTCGGCATCGTTGAGCTGGCGATGAATCTGCTCGACTTCACCGCTGATGACGGGCTGCTCCTTCTCAATGCGGGCGATGGCGTCGCGCACCTGGGCGAGTCGGCTGTTGAGTTCGACCTTCATGGTGCTCGCTTCGTAGATCGCCTGCCGCAGTTCCTGCTGCACGCGCTCCACGTGAGCCGCCCGATCCGAAAGCTGCGCCAGATGGGTCTGATCGGCGCTGATTTCGGTGTCGAGGTCGGCGATGCGGCGCTGAAGCTCGGCCAGTTCGCTGCGACGACTGATGAGCCCCGCCCCCGCCGACTCGCCGTGCGGACCGGCAATCAGTGTCGCATCCGCTTCGAGCACCTGCCCGTCGCGCGTCACGAACCGATAGCCCGCCGCAAGTTCATCATGAAGCCGCCGGGCCGTCGCGAGGTCGTTGACGACAAGCGTCTTACCCAGCAGTTTCCACACCACCGACGCGATCGCCGCGTCGTAGCTGACGTAGTCGATGACGCATTCGCAGTCCGCCGCCGGATGCCCGTCAAAGCGCATCGCCGGGGCCTGATCGATCGCCATGAACCGCACGCGTCCGCTCAGCGACGCAAGATCGCCCACCGCATCGAGCGTATCGACGACCAGCGCCTGCTGATCGATGCCCAGCGCGGCTTCGACGATGGCGGCATGCTTCACATCCGCACCGATCATCTCCGCCAGCAGCCCGCGCACGAACGTGAACTCGTCGCTGGACGCCTTCCGCGCCAAGACGGCCTTGACCGCATCATCGACGCCGGTCTGCGATTCCTCGAGTTCCTGAAGCACCTTCCGACGACTCACGAGGGCGGAGCGCTCCTCTTTGGCGGCGGCAAGCTGTTCGGTCAGCCGGCGCGTCGCGTCGGAAAGGTCGGCGGCGGCGGTCTTCTGCTCTTCGAGCCGGGCGGTTTCGGTTTCGATGAGCGCTAGCACCTCGCGCAACTGCGGCTCGCAGGTGTCGCGCGTCGTGAGCAGCCCTTCCAGTTCGCCGGCAAGCTGATCCGCCCGCGTGGTGAGCCGGTCGCGATGCCCGATGAGGTTCTTTTCCTGCATCTCCAGCGAGGCGATCAGATTGTGCATCTGCGTCGTGCGGCGAAGCAGATTGACGATCCCGGCCTTCTCGTCTTCGAGCTGCGCCTGAGCGTCGTTGAGCTGATGCTGCCGGACGCGATGAAGCTCCTGCGCTTCGTCGATGCGCTGCTGCGAGACGGCGACGCGGGACTGCAAGTCCGTCATCACCGCTTCGTGCTCGGCAAGCTGTGCATCGAGCGTCGTGCGGCGCTTGGCCAGTTCCTCCTGCTGCGTGCGCTCGCGGGCGATCTGTTCCTGAACGTCGGCCAGCGTGGTCAGGGCGAACTGCCGGCGCTGGGCGGCCTGATCGCGCTGCGACTGAAGCTGCAAACACGTCTGCTCCAGCTCGCGCTGCCGCTGCAAAAGCTGCTGACGCTCCGACTCGGCGGCCTGCTTCTGATCCTCCGCGGCGGTGAGCTGAGCCACGGCCTTCCGCCGCGCTTCCTCCGCCTCGGCGAGTTCACGGCTGACGCGCTCCAGTTCGCCCTGCAGCTTGTGATACTCGGCCAGGGCGTATTCGAGGCGAAGCTCGCGCAGGCGGGCGGTGTATTCCTGATAGTTGCGGGCGCGCGTTGCCTGAATCTTCACGCTGCGGAGGCGCTTCTGCACTTCTTCGAGCTTGTCGCGCGAGCGGAGGAGGTTCTGCTCGGTCCGGCCGAGTTTGCGGATGGCCTCGTTCTTCTGGGCCTTGAACTTGGCGATCCCGGCGGCTTCTTCAAAGATGATGCGGCGATCGGTCGGGTTGGACACGAGCATCTTGTCGACCTTGCCCTGCTCGATGATGCAGTAGGCGTTGGCGCCGATGCCGGTGTCGTAGAACAGATTGCGGATGTCTCGGAGGCGGGCTTTTTGCTTATTGACGAGGTATTCGCTGGTGCCGTCGCGGAAGAGCCGGCGGGTGACGGCCACTTCGTCGGCTTCGACGGGGAGGCCGCGCTTGCCGGCGTCGTCGGCGGGGTTGTCGAAGTGGAGGGTCACGCTCGCCATGCCCGCGGGCTTACGGGTGGCCGATCCGTTGAAGATGACATCGAGCATGGCGCCGCCGCGGAGTTGTTTGGCGGACTGCTCGCCGAGGACCCACTTGATGGCATCGACGACGTTGGACTTCCCGCAGCCGTTGGGCCCGACGATGCCCACGAGCGGCGCGTTGAACGCGATCTCGGTGCGGTCGGCGAACGACTTGAACCCGCTGACGGTGAGTTTGGCTAGACGCATGCGTGTGTACGACCTCCTGTCGTGAGCCGCCGGTTCCATTCGGCGTCGGAGCAGCGCTCCGAATCAATCCGTTTCCCGTTTCGTCCCATGGGGCGCGTCAGGCCCCGTTCACAGAGCGTGAGTCTATCAGTAATCTTCGGTCAGGGCGAGGGTTTGTCCCCAGAATCGAGCTTGGGGATGACCAGCCCGCCGGCACCCTCGGGGACCGGGGCGGTTTCCGGCCGCTCGGTCGGCGTCGTGAGGGCCGAGTCGGCGATCTGTTGGGCGAGATTGCTCCGCTCCATCACGAACGGCGCGTCGATCGCGCCCTCGCGCGTCATCTGATACAGCACGCTGACGATGCGGCTGTAGCCGATGCTCAGGCCGACGGACTTGGAGTCCTCATTGGGCGAGAACGCCATCGTGCCGACGAGGTAGGGCACGTTGGCGGGGATGTTCTGCGTGACGGCCCGCGGATTGGTCTCGGGCTTGTAGAAAACCGAGACCGTGTCGTCGCCGGCCGAACCGCGCACCATGAACTGGTTGTTCCATGTCGTAAAGAACAGCGGGTACTGGAAGCTGAGCCGATCGTTGAAGATGATGATCCGCGGTTTGCCGGTGCGGGCGACATAGATCATCGGCTTGGTGCAATGCGCCCGCGCCATCTCCATCGAATCGTTGAACACGTTGCGTCCGATCGCCGTGTCGTCGGCGGCGCTGAGGGCATCGACCGCCGCCACACGCACCTGCACGTCCTCGGCGTCCAGCAGTTCGCGGAGCATGTTGGCGACGCGGATATTCTCGGGTTTCTGTTTGAGCAGGACGCCGAGCATGCGCGTGGCGCGATCGTTGATGCCGATATGGTCGGAAGCGGCCAGCGCCTCCAGCGGGTCGGCGGTACGCTGATCCTCCAGGTACGCCCCGGCCTGCAAGGCCGCCATCCGCACGACCGGGCTGGGGCTGTCGTAGAGCTTGCGCAGGATCGGCAGAATCGTCTTGCCCATGCCCTCCCACGTCACCGCGATGTCGTCGGCCTGATCGGCGTTGGCCGGCTGGGCCAATACGTCGGCGAGGCGATTGGCCTGATCGACGGCGAAGTCCATGGTGGGGTTCATGTACAGATGGCTGAGCAGGTCCATCATGCGCTGCGGATTGTCCTGATAGCGCTTGATGACATTGATGACGATGGCGGTGTCGGACTGCGGGACGGCGATGGGCCCCTTGTCCGTCGGGTCGGGGGGGAAGCGGCCGTTGATGCGGTCGGCGATCTGGCGCGTCAGACGATAGCTCGGCTGGTTGGTGATGAGCAGCAGGGGCGTGCTGGCCGTCATCGTCCCCCCGCCGAGCACTCGGCCGACGAGAAGCTGCTCGCGCTCGGTGGTGGTTTCGGGCGTCTGGGTCGGATCGCGGAAGGGATTGATGAACAGGGGGCCATGCCCTTTGGCGATGGCGCCGAACGCGGGGGCGGCGAAGTTTTCGCCGTTGATGCGCAGGTCGGTGGTGTAGAGCGTGCCGCCTTCCAGACTCGTGGTCTGCGTCTGCGGCAGGGCTTTGACCTGAAGGTCGAAGTGGGTTCCATCCGTGGCGCCGCGCGGGACGACGCCTTGCACGAGCACCACTGCCGTGCGATCGGAGTTGAGCACCTGTTCGGGCGTCAGATCGCCGAAGCCGATCGACTCCTGTCCGAATCCGCGCTTGGCCATCTCGCTGATGAGCCACTCGCGCAGCGCCGGCGGGCAATCCGCCGAGCCGGTCCCGTTGAGGTTCACGACCAGGCCGTACCCGCTGACAAGCAACGGCTGATAGCCCTGCAATGTGGCGAGCGAGCCGATTGTCCCGCGGAGATATTCGGGGCCTTTGTAGGTCGGCGGGGGCGGGGCCGGCGGGGGGGCTTCGACGGTCTTTGGCCCACAGCCCGGCAGCATCATCGCCGCCGCAATCATCAGCATCGCAAGGGTTTTCATGCGTTGAGTCCTGCCAGTGAGGCGGTGGTATTGTAGTCGCGCAGCCCGGCAGTTGCGCCGAGGCCCGTGACGCAGCATGCCCCCGTCGCGGCGGCGAGCCGGCCGGCTTTTGATGCGTCAAATCCCTTGAGCAATCCCGTCAGCAGCCCGCCGTAAAAACTGTCCCCCGCGCCCGTCGTGTCCACCACCTCCCCCGGCGGCTTGACCACGTCGATCATGACATATTCCCCCGCGCGCGGCGACAACATCGCGCCTTTCGATCCGAGCTTCACGCCCAGCAGCCCCGGTGCCCCGGCGTTTCGATACGTGTCAATGATCTTCCGGGGGTCCGAGTGCCCGGTCTGATGCGCCGCTTCGTTATCCGACGGGCAGTACACATCGAGGTGCGGCAGCAGTTTTTCGAGCGGATCCATCGTGCCCCCGTCGCCCGCCGCGTCCATCGCCGTCATGCACCCGACTTGTCGAATCGCCGCCAGCACCGCCGGCAGATCGCGCTCGACGTTGGGCATCAGCGAGTAGTAGCCGATGAGCGTCATCTTCGCTTGCGCGAACACGTCGAGCCGCTCCATGAAGAACGCTTTGTCGATGAGCTTGGGCGCGCCGACGCAGTGCATGAAGCTGCGCTCGCCGCTGGGGTCAATGAGCACGGCGGTGGTGCTCGTGGCGGCGGTCGGATGCGTGACCAGATGCGAAATGTCGATGCCTTCGGCGGCGTAGCGGCTTCGGATGATCGGAGCCCATGCATCATCGCCGACGTAAGTCAGCGCCGCGACGTTCATGCCCAGCCGCGCCATCGCCGTGCCGGAGTTGGACACGATGCCGCCGGTCGTCAGTTCGATGGGCTCGACGCGGACGAGCTTGCCGCCGCCGATGGGTTTTTCCAGCGGCACCGGGCGGACAAGCATGTCGACCACGCACGAGCCGACCACGATGCAGTCAATCGTTTTTGTCATGGCGGCAGATTCTAACGTATCATGGTTTGCAATGATCCTGACCGGCACGCTGATGTTGCCCGCCGAGCCGCGCCAAATTCGTCTGACGCCCGGTTATCTCCGCATCGACGGTTCGCTCGTCGCCGAAGTTCACGAAGGCGACTGCCCGCACACGCCCGACCTCGGCGATGAAAACACGCTGATTTGCCCGGGTTTTGTGGACACGCACCTGCATCTGCCGCAGTTCGACTCCATCGGGGCCGACGGGCTGACGCTCTTGGACTGGCTCGACCGCGTGATCTTTCCGGCCGAAGCGCGATGGGCCGACGCCGACTTCGCCGGGCAGATGACGCATCGTGCGATTCGGCGACTGCTCGCAGCGGGCACGACGAGCTTCGCCGCCTACGCCACGGTGCACCACGCCGCCGCGCGAAGCGCCATCGAAGCCGCCGCGTCCTTGAATCTCCGCGCCGCGATCGGACAAGTGCTCATGGATCAGCAGGCCCCCCCCGAACTGATCCGTCCCGCCAAACAACTCATCGACGAATGCGCCTCCCTGTTTAGCGGCGGCCCATCGGGCCGCGCTTCTGCCTCCCGCGTGTCTCCCGCCGTCACCCCGCGCTTCGCCATCACGTGCAGCGCCGCACTGCTGCGCGCCGCCGGCGACATCGCCGCCGCGCATGACGCCCTGATTCAAACACACCTGGCCGAAACGCAGAAGGAATGCCAGGCGGTGTTCGATCTGCACGATCGTCTCGACTACACCGAGGTGTATCACCGGGCGGGTCTGCTCACGCCGCGTGCGATTCTCGGTCACGGCATCTGGCTCGACGCGGCGGCGCGGCAGACCCTCGCGCAGACGCAAGCCGTCGTCGCGCATTGTCCGACCGCGAATCTGTTTCTCAACGCCGGCACGATGGATCGGCATCTGCATCACATGGCGGGCGTGCGGACGAGCTTGGGCTCGGACATCGGCGCCGGGCCGGACCGGTGCATGGTGCGCGTCGCGCGGGCGATGATCGAGGCGGCGAAAACGATCGGCCGCCTGCCCCCGACCGCTGCCGAGTGCTGGCACCAGATCACACGCGGCAACGCCGACGCGCTGGGCTTTAGCGATGTGGGCCGCCTCGAAGTCGGGGTATCGGCGGATATCGTGATGTTCACCCCCGACATCCCCTGGCGCGATCAGCCCAATCCCCCGGCGGCGCTTCTCTACAACTGGGACGAACGATGGATCGACCGCGTGTTTGTCGCAGGAATCGAAGCGGAATGCTGAATGGCCATCGGTCAGATTTTTTGCGGCGCGTCCGCTACAATGTTTCCGTGGTGGACCGCAACGCGATTCAATCCGTCACGCTCATCGCCGCGGCGGTGGTGCTCGTTTGCACGGTCGGCGTGTTCGCCGCCGATGATCCGGCAGCGCTGCCGGTGCCGCGCGTGACGAGCATTTCGGTCGCCATCTCGGCGCTCAATCACGAAGTGCAGGACAGTTGGAGGAAGGACCACGCCTGGCCGCGCAGCGAATGCAACTTCGCCGCCGAGAAGAACTGGGCCGTGCCCTCGGATCAGGTCATCACCGCGCTGTCCCGCAAGCTCAACAACAATCCGACGATCGACGGTTACATCAAATGGCAACTGCTCAGCTTCGCGCCCGATCTGGCGAAGGCGGACGCGGCGACGGTCAATCGCGTCGTGTCGATGATGCCCAAGCCGCTCGACGCGCCGCAGCCGGCCGTGCAGGCGGGCACGTCGGCGACCGGCGGGGGCAACGGGGGCATGGTGCGTCAGTTCATGTTCTTCGGCCAGCAGACCTCGTATGTACGCGATCTGGATCCGGTCGTCGGCGACGGCGTCGTGGCGTTCGATCCGAAGATGGGCGTCGTCAACGGCGGGAGCGTGCTGGACGTCGAAGGCGTGGCGACCATCGAGCGCTTCGTCCGGCAGGTCAATCAGCAGCTCGCGGTGGCCAAGGCGACCGTCAACGCCGCCAACGCGCCGGTGCATGCCTATCGCGAAGCGCTGGTGGAGCGGCTGCCGACGGAAGGGGGCGTGCGTATGGCGGTGATGCTCAAGGATGTGCGCGACCGGCTGGCGGCGGGCGACCCGACGTACGAACAGGCGATGAACCGCCTCGCCGAAGCCAGCCGAACGCTCGCGGCCGATCAGACCCTCGACCCCGCCGTGCGGCAGACGCTGACTCAGTGGGCCGACACGCTGGGGCAGATGAAGACGAGCGTCATCACCGCCGTGACCGCGGACCGCAAGGGCGTGTTCGGCTACGAGCGCCAGGTGCTGGCGATTCCGGCCAATGACGCGCAGTTCGTCATGCAGCAACTCAAGGCCCCGACCGGGGGCGCGACCAAGTAACGAGGCAAGCCGAATGAAACAAGTTGTCAGGACAGCGTTGGTGTTGACGGTCGTACTGCTCATGGGGATCGCGCATGCGGAGGACAAGCCCAAGGAAGGCGCGGGCGGCGAAGCGCCTCCGCCGGCGGCGGGGCAGTTCAAGCCGATCCGCGTCGAGGAGGCCTGCCGCGAGCTGGTCAACGAATGTCGCAAAAAGCTGCGTGAACTCAAGGTGTTTCCGCGCAAGACATCCAATTACGCCATCGAGACGAACACGATGATCGAAGGCGATCAGGTGATCAAGGCGATGGGCCGGCGGTGGGACCGGATGGGGCCGATCGACGGCTACGTCAAGTGGCAACTGCTCAGCTATCAGCCGAACATTTCGCAGGCGGACAAGCGCGATCTGGGCCAGATCGTCTCGAACCTGCCTGAGCTTCTGCCGCGCCCGCCGTTCACGCCGCAGCAGGCCAAGGTGTTCGCCGCCGCCGAGAAGACGGCGATGGAGCAGTACAAGGACAAGATTCGCGAATTGATCAGTGCGTATGAATTGTCGGTGAACGAGGTCGCGTCGCTCAATCAGCCGGCGATCGAATTTCGCGATGCGGTGATGGCGGAGATACCGCAGGAGGGCGGGCTGCGGATTCAGGCGCGGTTGATGGACGCGGAGGCGCGGTTCATGGCGGGCGACATGCGCTACAAGGCGGCGATGAAATCGCTCGTCACGGATGTGCGGCTCAACAAGGACAGCAAGGAAGTGATGACGCCGGCCCTGCGCACGCGGCTGCTCGCCGAGATCGAGCGGCTCAAGAAGCTCAATAACCCCATGCCCGAGGATATCACGCTCGCCAACGTCGGCACCGTCAAAGTCACCGCCATCGGCCGCATCTTCGAGCACAAACAGGATGAGGAGCTGATCGGGTACGTCTCGGGTCAGGAACCGGCCAAGAAGTGAGCGACTTTTCCCGCTATCACCGCCAGATGCTGCTATCGGAAATCGGCGAAGCCGGCCAGGCGCGGCTGCGCGCGGCGTCCGCGCTGCTGGTGGGCTGCGGAGCGCTGGGCAGCACGCTGGCCGAACTGCTCGTGCGGGCGGGCATCGGGCGACTCGTGCTGGTGGATCGCGATCTGGTGGAGCTGACGAATCTTCAGCGCCAGACGCTTTACGACGAGTCGGATGCACGGGAAGGTCTGCCCAAGGCCGCCGCGGCGAAGCGCCGGCTGGCGGCGATCAACAGCCAGGTGACGCTCGACGCCGTCGTCGCTGACTATGCGCCGGCGAATGCGGTGCGGCTTTCGCGCGACGTCGATGTGCTGCTCGACGGGACGGACAATTTTCAGACGCGCTTCCTGCTCAACGATGTCGCGGTCAAACTCGGCAAGCCGTATGTCTACGGCGGGGCGGTGGGGACGCGCGGCATGGTGTACACGCTCATGCCGGGCCGTCCGTGCATGCGGTGCCTGTTCGACGATGCGCCGCCGGCGGGCGTGACGGAAACATGCGACACGCGCGGCGTGCTCGGGCCGATCACATCGCTGATCGCCGCCATGCAGGCCGCCGAAGCAATCAAACTGCTCACGGGCAACGAAGGCCGCATCGCGCCGGCGATGGTGTCGATCGACCTCTGGCACAACACTTTCAAGTCGATGAACGTCGGCGAACCGCTGCCCGATTGCCCTTGCTGCGCCCTTAAGCGATTCGATCACCTTGACGGCGCCCGCGGTTCGGGCGTCGCCAGTCTGTGCGGGCGAAACGCCGTGCAGATCACCGCCGACCGCGCCGACAGCGCGATCGACCTGCCGCAGATGGCCACGCGCCTCGCCTCGCACGGGCGCGTGATGCGCAACGAATACCTGCTGCGGGCGGACCTCGCCGAGCACGGGCGCGATTATCAGTTGACGCTTTTTTCCGACGGCCGGGCGATCGTGCACGGCACCGCCGACCCGGCCGTCGCACGAAGCTTGTACAGCCGCTATATCGGTCTTTGACGCCCGCTCCGCCGATGGCGCAGATCATCCGAAATCATCACGTACAGTCGGCTCATTGCAGGCAGGTCATCGCATTGGGGACGCTCTTGCCGTGCTGATGTTCACAGCGTCGCATGACATGAGAGCGCTACGCCTGCGTGGCGTGATCGTGGCTTGATGGGTGCGTCAAAAGTCGGGCGGTCGCTTCGAGAATCGCTTCCGGTTCGCTCATGCGTCCCGCGCCCTTCGTGCGGCAGGCCTGCCACCCGGCGTCGGGGCCGACGATGTGCACATGAAGCACATCGCGCAGCGTGGCGACGTTGCGCTGTGTGATCGGGTTCTCCCACATCTGTTCGTTCATGGCCGGAGCGATGAGCAGCGGCGTCGTGCGCGGCAGGGCGGCGGCGACGGTGGTCACGACATTATCGCAGAGGCCCGCCGCGAGTTTGGCGATCGTGTTCGTCGAGGCGGGCGCGATGACCATCAGGTCCGCCTGTCGCGCCAGTGCGATGTGCTGCGAATCGCGATTCTCGTTCTGCTGCCACTGCGACACGTACACGGGCCGCCCCGACAGTGACTCGAACGTCAGCGGGCCGACGAAATGCGTCGCCGCTTCGGTCATCAGCACGGAGACCTCGCCGCCCGCTTGAACGAGGCGGCTTACCAGTGTGCAGGATTTATAGCATGCGATGCCGCCGGTGACGGCGACGACCAGACGCTTGCCCGAGATCGCAGTGGGTGTGCTCACATCACCATCCGCACGCGGCTCGAATTACTTCAGCGCAGTGCCCGGATCGGTCACGTCCGAAGCCGTGTAATCGATCGTGATCTTCTCCGCGAGAATCTCCGCAATCGCCAGCTCCAGGTCATTACGGCCTTCGCGCTCGATAAGCGGGCGGGCGCCTTCGAGCAGTTCCTGCCAGCGGCGCTGAATGAGGGCGGTCAGTTTGAATCGGCCGCCGACCTTGCGGATGATTTCGTCGCTCTTGATCGCTTCGATCATGGGTCCGGGCTCCTGCATGGGGCAAAGACAGGTAGTGTAGCCACGCTGTGCCGCAGCGACAAGTCGGGGATGCGGCTCGGCGCTCTGTAAATCGCAATCCCCCAAGCGCCGACCTTATCAAGGCATGCCCGTCTGTATTGAGCACTCACCTCTCCTCTTGGTATCCTTGGCGGCTTGGTGGCTATCCCAAACATCCTTACAAAAATCTCATCTTGGGCACGCCATATATGGAAAGCCCTAATATTTGTGCATTGACTATTAAAACATGCTCAGATATTATGCACGCATGGATAGACGCGAACAGGAAATAACGATCCTTGAACAGATTAGCGAGATTCTTGGCAGCAGCTTGGATGTCGAGGATCTTTTTGGGCAGGTGATGGCTCTGCTGGAGCGCCAGTTGGGGATTCGCCGGGCGGCGCTGGTGTTGCAGGATGAGTCCATAGAGCGGCTCCGCATCGTGGCCTCCATCGGGCTCAGCGAGCAGGAACGCCACCTCGGGCAGTACAAGGTCGGCGAGGGCATCACCGGCAAGGTCGTGCAGTCCGGTCAGCCGCGATTCGTCGCCGACATCGCCCGCGAGTCGGAGTTCCTTGATCGCACGGGCGTGCTGGGCAAGATTCCCGCCAGCGAAAAGTGGTCCTTCATCTGCGTGCCCATCAAAGTCGCCGACGCCTCGATCGGCGCCATGACCGTCACCAAGCCCTACAACGACGACGCCACGCTCGCCGGCGACGCCCGCCTGATCACCATCATCGCCGGGAACATCTCGCAGGCCCTGCACATCAATCAGCTCGTGAAGATCGAGAAGACCGAACTGCTCGAGCAGATTCAGCGCATGCGCGAAAATCTGCGCAGCAAGTACCGCTTCGAGAACATCATCGGGACCAGCCCCGCCATGATGGACGTCCTCGCCACCGTCGGCCAGGTCGCCGCCAGCCGCGCCACCGTGCTCCTCCTCGGCGAGTCCGGCACGGGCAAGGAGCTGATCGCCAAAGCCATTCACTACAACTCCCCCCGGCGCGACAAGCCGTTCATCCGCGTCAACTGCGGCGCCCTGACCGAGTCGCTGCTCGAATCCGAACTGTTCGGCCACGTCGAAGGCGCCTTCACCGGCGCCATCCGCGACAAGGAAGGCCGCTTCGAAGCCGCGGACGGGGGCACGATTTTCCTCGATGAAATCGGCACGATGGACACGTCCATGCAGGTCAAGCTGCTGCGCGTCCTTCAGGAACGCGAGTTCGAACGTGTCGGCGACCCCCGCACGATCAAGTGCGATGTCCGCGTCATCGCCGCCACGAACCTCGACCTTGCCGACGAAGTGCGGCAGGGGCATTTCCGCGAGGACCTTTTCTATCGCCTCAATGTCGTGACGATCTATCTGCCGTCGCTGCGGAACCGCCGGGCGGACATTCCGCTGCTCATCGATCACTTCCTCGACAAGTACAACTCGGAAAACGGGCGCAATCTCCGCAAGCTCAGCCGCGAGCTGATGAATTCGCTCATGCGTTACCCCTGGCCCGGCAACGTCCGCGAGCTGGAGAACGCCATCGAGCGCGCCGTCGTGCTCTGTCAGGGCGAGGAGTTCACGGAAGACCTGCTGCCCATGTCGATGCGGATGTTCGTGCATCAGGGCCGCGACAAGCAGCAGGCGGAGACGATCGAATCGCTCGCCCGCAAGCTCAGCGAGCAGGCGATCGAGGAATACGGGATGCGCGAGGGCGAGGTGTGGAACCTCGTCGTGGGCGAAATCGAAAAGCAGCTCATCGCCCGCGCGTTGGAGCGCAACGGCGGCGTCAAAACGCGCTCCGCCGACTTCCTGGGCATCAACCGCAACACGCTCAACAAGAAAGTCAAAGACTACGACATCGTCGCGTCGGACTGATGCGACATCGCCCGTCCGCGCAGTCAGGCGACGCGCGCCGCGATGATGTCATTGGGCACGATGCCCGGCTCGTAGCTGATCTGATACGAAGGATTGATGCGCCTGATCGCCGTGTGCACATCCGCTTCGTTCATGCGCCACTCCGTCGGAATCAGCCGGCGGTCGTCGATGAGGATGGCATGGTCCTTGATCGGATGACTGGCGATGAGTTGAAGTTCGCCGAGCACGGGGTAGGGCACGACGCCGCCGGTGAGCGGGCCGGAGCGATGCGCGTCGAGCCAGAACGTGGCGGGTTGATCGAGCGACGCGAGAATCGCCGGCAGATGCGCCAGCGTGTCGCCCAACAGCAGTTCGACACGCGATTCGCCGGCGAACTTGGCCTTCGCCTGCGCGTGCATGCCCGGGTCGATCTCGATGCTGATCACGCGATCGAAGCCGACGTCCAGCGCCTTCTGCACCGTCATGCCCATGTACGTCCCGGTTTCGATGAACACAGACCTGCGATAACGGCGGAGTGTTTCGATATCAATCGGCATACCCCATTGATCGACGCCCGCCGGGACGCCGCTGCAAAAAACGCGGCGGATTTCAATCAGATTAATCCACCGGGCGGCGCTTGGGCCAGATCGCCAGTGCATCGTCGATCATGCGCCCCGCGTACTCATACCCGTGTGCATCAAAATCGCGGGACTTTTTCGGGATCATCTTGCCGTACTCCCGCCAATCCGCCTGCGTCAGCCGGTCATCGGTGTGACTGTATTGAAAAGCGTTCAGCGCCGTCAGCAGGACGTATCCGTCCGTCGCATGCGTCGCCTCGCGCTTGATCGCCTCGAACGCCGCCTCCGCATCGCCGCACCGCCCCAGCGCCTGCGCCGCCATGAGCCGATTCGCCGCATACGCATCGTGCATCATCATGTCCCGCAGCGCCGCCTGCGTCTGTTCATCGCTCGTTCGCACGAGGAAAAGCCCGTACGCGCCCCAGTAGCGCATCACCGGATGTTCATCCCTCATCATCGCCCGGTAGTCGCCCAGCTTGTCGCGATCGCCGTCGCCGGCGCTCTTGGCCGCGGCGAGGATGCGCTCGATCGGATACGCATCGCTTTGAGCATATTCATAAATCGTCGCATGCGCCTTGTCCGGGCCGATCAGTTGGCTCCACATCGCTTCGGGAATCAACCCCGTGTCGTGCGTGTCGATCATCCACCGATCGACCTCCGCCGCCATCCGCTCCATGCGCTGGCGACCCGCCGCATCGTGCGACAGATCGTTGACCTGCCACGGATCGCGATCCGTATCGTAAAACTCCACCGTCGCCTTCGGCTCGAAAAAGCGCGACTGAATCGCATTGCACTTGCCCGCTTCGTAAGCGTCCGCCAGCGCGTTCCAGTTCGTCTGCACCGTGTACGGATACCGCGAGTCATAGGCCAGCGGGCGATGCGGCATGAAATTGCGGATGAAATAAAAATGCCCGTCCGTCACCGCCCGGCTCGTGTCGTAGCGCTCGCCCATCCGATCGCGATACAGATGCACATACTCGGGCGCCGGGTCCGCATCCGGCCCGAGAAAACACGAACCCTGCATCACCTTCGGCGGCTCCGCGCCCGCCAATCGCAACACGGTCTTGGCGAAATCCACGAAACTGACCGGCCGATCGATCGCGCTGCCGGGGGCGCCGGGCGCGAACCGCTTCCATTTCTCCGGCACGCGGATGATCAGGGGGACCTGCTCGCCGGTGTTGTAGATGTAGTGCTTGGAGCGCGAGAGCATGCCGCCGTGATCGGAATAGAAGAACACGATCGTGTCCTCCGCCACGCCCGCCTCGTCAAGCGCGCGAAGCTGCTCGCCGACGATGCGGTCCATGAGCGTGATCAGATCATCGAAGCGCGCCCAGTCTTCGCGGATCGCCGGCAGGTCCGGATGATACGGCGGCAACTGGACATCCGCCGGATGCACGCGCGGCTCCTTGGGAATGTCCCCGGCGGCGACGTACTTCTTGATCGCCCCCGGACTGAGCTGACTTTCATGCGTCACAAGAATGTTGTACACCGCGAAAAACGGCTGACCCGGCTTGCGGTTTTTCCAGTGGGCCTTCTGGCTCGACGCGTCCCAGAGCGAGGCGTCCGTTTCGTAGTTGGAGTTGTAGTCCTTCTTGACGTTGTTCGTGCAGTAGTAGCCCGCCGCACGCAGCAGCTTCGGGTAAGCCGGGATCACCTCCGGAAGCTGCGTGGTGCAGCGCATGTGCTCCGTGCCGATCGTCGACGCGTACATCCCCGTCAACAGCGTCGATCGCGCCACCGCGCAGACCGGCGCGTTGGAGTACGCATGCGTGTAGCGAAACCCTTCGCTCGCCAGCTTGTCGAGATTCGGCGTCCGCGCCTGCTTGTAGCCGTAACATCCCAGGTACGGACTGATGTCCTCGCACGTGATCCAGAGAATATTGGGCCGATCCGCCGCGTGCGTCAACGTCGTACAGACCAGCAGGAGGACAACGGTCGAGAGCTTCATTCGCATGGGGGATTCCTCATCGATTCGACGCGTCAATCCGTGCGAAAGCATAACGACGTGTCATCCGGATTCGATTGCCTCAATCGCCCGATTCGGATCGGAAATTGGCGGGAGAGTCGGTCCAGCGCGTGTTGAGCGCGTGCGGGACGTTGACCAGATCGAGCAGCCGGCCCGCGACGAAGTCGACGAGGTCCTCGATGCGCGCCGGCAACATGTAAAAGCCCGGATTCGTCGGCGCGATGATCGCCCCGGCTTCGGTGGCGGCGGCCATGTTGCGAATCTCCACCATGCTCAGCGGCATCTCGCGATGCGCCAGCACGAGCGGCAACCGCTCCTTGAGCGCGACGTTCGCCGCCCGGTGCAGCAGATTGTCGCTGCGGCCGGTGGCGATGGCGGACAGCGAATTGTTGGAGCAGGGCACGACGATCATGCCGTCGTGGCGGAACGAGCCCGAAGCGATCGGAGCGCCGACATCGCGGTAATTGTGATACGTGATGCCGTGCGGCTCGCGGCCGGCGAGCGCGGCGAGGTTCACGCCTTCCATGCCCAGTTCGTCGTGCAAAAGCCGCTGCCCCAGCGGCGAGACGACCAGATGCACCTGGCAGCTTGCTTCAACAAGCAGTTGGATCACACGCTGCGCGTACGCCGCCCCGCTGGCCCCGCTGATGCCGATGACGATGCGTTTGGACATGGCGGATTATAGCGCGAAATCCGGCGCATCAGCGGTTTCAGCCCGCGGCTTGGGGAAAGCTATAATGCCTCGATCGCGTAGACGCCGCGTCGTCAAAGGAACGCCATCATGCATGTTTCGTTGACACCTGAAATGGAGCGGCTCGTCGCGGAGAAGATTGCGACGGGGCGGTATCGGTCTGCGGACGAAGTTATCCAGGAAGGATTGCGCCTGCTGGACAGACACGAACAGTCGTCCAATCTCAAATCGGCGATCAACGAAGGCGTCGCGAGCGGTGCGGCGACTCCTTTGGACATGCAAAAGATCAAATCCGAAGCCCGCAAACGTCACGAGCGCGCCAAAAAGGTGTGAGTCATGGCGCATGTGCATCGTCGTCCCAAGGCCGAAGACGACCTTATCGAAATCTGGCTCTCCATCGCCTCCGACAGTCGGGACCGGGCGGATGCTTTTTTGGACACGATCGCGGCACGGCTGCGGCAGTGTGCGGAACATCCGTTGAGCGGTCGCGCACGCGATGAGTTGATGCCGGCGCTGCGCAGTTATGTCATCGAGCCGTATGTGGTGTTCTATATGCCGATGGACGACGGCATCGATGTGGTGCGCGTGTTGCATGGAGCGCGGGATGTGCCGACGATTTTTGGTGATGCGTGATCAAACGCATCCGGGACTTCGGCGGCCTCAGCCCGCGGCTTGGGGGAGCTGGCGCGCGGGGGTGCTACACGCCGAGCTTGAGGATGAAGAAGACGACGGCGACGATGATGTAGATGGGTAGCGCGACGGTCAGGGAGAAGCGGAGGATGTAGCCGAAGAAACTGGGCATGGCGACGCCGGAGGATTCGGCGATGGATTTGACCATGAAGTTCGGGCCGTTGCCGATGTAGGTCAGCGAGCCGAAGAAGACGGCGCCGACGCTGATGGCGACGATGTACAGGCCCATGATCGGATGCCCGATCAGGAAGGCGAGGTTGATTTCGTCGTCGGAGATCTGCCCGCGCTTCAGTTCATCGGGGTGGAACTTCTCCAGGTACTCGACGGCGGCGCGGACCTCGGCGACGGAGTCCTTGATGTCGCCGGCTTCGGGTTCGGCGGGGTGGGCCTTCAGCGCAGTCTCGATCTCTTCATCACTGGCGGTTTCGCCCTTGCCGCGCTTCTCGGCGACGAATCGGACGGCGCCCAGCTCCGCTTCGTAATGCTTGTCGATGTTGCCGCGCTTGGTTTCGAGGAACACCAGGTACGTCGGCGCATTATCCAGCACGGCCGAGAGTGATCCGGTCACGAAATAATACTGCACCGCTGAATGCAGCGGCATCTTTTCGGAGTTGTGATAGAGCCAGTTGAGGGCGGGGACCATCGTCGAGAAGATGCCGATGAACAGCAGGGCGACTTCGCGGATGGGCTCGTAGCTGAACTCGTTGGCGTCGTAGATTTCCTTGCGGGTCATGAGGCGCGAGCCGACGATGGCGAGCACCATCAGCACTTCGCGGGACCAGAGGGCGTGCAGCGAGAAGCCGGTTTCGAACACGCCTTCCTGGAACACGGCGATAAGGACGAGGCCGATCCACAGGAAATTGTGCAGCCCCGAGATGCCCACGGCGGACTTGCCCGTCGCATCTTCCGGATGCGCCCGCTCGAATTTCCTGGCGTTCATCGTGTCGATGACGAAGAAGACGATCAGCAGCAGGCCGCAGGCGGTGATCCACATGGGCCAGCACGCTTCGAGCACCCACCAGAAGGGAACGCCCTTGAGGTAGCCCATGAAGAGCGGGGGGTCGCCGATGGGCGTGAGCGATCCGCCGCAGTTGGCGACGAGGAAGATGAAGAAGACGACGTGGTAGGCCTTGATGTGGGCCTTGTTGATGCGGATGAAAGGTCGGATCAGGAGCATGGCGGCGCCGGTGGTGCCGAAGACGTTGGCGGCGACGGCGCCGATGAGCAGGACCAGGACGTTGGTGATGGGCACGGCGCGGCGTCGGATGTCGATCTTGATGCCGCCGGAGATGATGAACAGTGAACCGAGCAGGGCGATGAAGCTCACGTACTCCTGCATCTCGTGAAGCCAGGCATGTCGCGCCGGGGCGTGCTCGCCGTCGACCGTCAGGAACACCAGGTAGTAGATCGCCGTCAGCGCGCCCAGCGCGGCGGAGACGTACGGATAGTTCTTGTGCCAGAAGTGTCCGGCGACGAGCGGCATGACGGCGATGCAGCCGAGCAGCGCGACGAAGGGCAGCGCCCAGTACAGCGCGACATCCGGGACTTCCGAGCCGGCGGAGGCGAGTGTCAGAACGGCGGAGATGGAATGCGGCAGCATGAGGCCTCCGTGCCTTTTCTAGGGGACAGCGTCCGTCAAATTATCGGCTATTGTGCGGGATTTCTTGGAGCCGTCAAACGAAAAAAACATTGACGGGCGGTTTCCCGGACGAGCGGGGCTTCATTCGCATCGTCCGCGATGCTCTGAAGCCGGGCTTCGAGCGCGGCGACATGGTTACCGGGCGGTCGGTTCGTGATGACAATCAGGGCATTGCGCTTCATCTGATCGAGCTTGGCGCGTTTCATGGCCGAGCGCGTGAAGACAGCCCGCCGATCCTCTTCGCGCCAGTGGAGCACATCACTTGCATCGATCGCCGCGCGGGGGACGCCGTAGCTTTCGTGCACCGGGGCCTGATCGAGCCGCTTATTAAATGGGCACACGTCCTGACAGATGTCGCAGCCATAGAGCCAGTCGCCGATCGCTTCGTGCAGGGCGGGATCGATCGCGCTGCGATGCTCGATGGTCAGATAGCTGATGCAGCGCGAAGCGTCGACGGAATAGGGCGTGATGCAATCCGTCGGACAGGCGTCGATGCATCGCGTGCATGTGCCGCAGTGATCCCCCTCGCAAGCGTCAGCGGGAAGGTCGAGCGTCGTGACAATCTCGCCGAGCATCAGGTGCGACCCGAGTCGCGGATGAATCAGCAGCGTGTTCTTGCCGACCCACCCGAGGCCGGCCCGCATGGCGAACTCGCGCTCGAGCATCGGCGCCGTGTCGACGCACGCTCGGAACTGATGCTCGGGCCGGTCGCGCGATAGTTCGTCGCACCACTGATGAAGCCGCTTCTTCATGACTTTGTGATAGTCATCGAAATCGACATAACGCGCGGTGTGTGTTTCGGAGTCGGCGCGATCACCCGGCCCGAAGTAGTCGGCGACGCTGATCACGGACTTCGCCCCCGGAAGTAGTCGATCGGGGTCGATGCGTGTTTCGATGTTTGTTGCGAGCCACGTCATGTCGCCATGTTTGCCGGCGGCGAGCCATGCGTGAAGTTCGGCGGCATGATCAGAGGGCCGCGCCTCGGCGATGCCGCACAGCGCGAAGCCCAGTTCGCGGGCGCGTTGTTTGAGCGTGTCGGCGGTCGGGTTCATTCGCCGTGGTATTCGCAGGCGCTGGTGCAGGTTTCGTGGACGCGGATGCAGGAGAGCATCGGCAGGGCGGGCTTGAGTTTGTCCCAGATCCAGCGGGAGAGGTTTTCGGCGGTCGGGTTTTCGAGGCCGGGGATTTCGTTGAGCAGGTAATGGTCGAGCTGCTTTTCGACGGGGGCGATGGCCTGCTTGATGTCGCCGTAGTCGATCAGGTAACCCTGCGATTCAGGGACATCGCCGCTGACGACGACGTCGACGCGGAAGCTGTGGCCGTGCATGCGGCGGCACTTGTGCGTTTCGGGAAACGTCGGGAGCCAGTGAGCGGCTTCGAAGGAGAAGGATTTGGTGAGGTGGACTTTCATGAGGGGAACCAGAAGAGCGCCAAGCCGCATGCGGCACTAGACGCCGCGGGCGGTGGGGGACCAGATGAGTTTGTGAAGTTGGGTCTGCATGCGGACGGGCAAGTTGTCGGCGAGCACCCACTCGGCAAGCTCGCGCAGGTTCAGCCCCTCGCAGCCGGGCAGTTCGGCGGTCGGCGGCATTTCGTGCGCGGCGCTGACAAGCACGGAATGAACACGTGTCGCCAGATCGTAGCGGCGGATCACCTCGCGCGCCCATTCGTAGTCGGCCCGGCTGGCGAGCACGAATTTCACTTCATCGCGCGATGTCAGATGCTCGACATTCGACCAGAGGTTGCGTTCGACTTCGCCGGAGCCGGGGGTTTTGAGGTCCATGATGCGGATGACGCGCGGGTCGCATGGGCTGATGTCGCACGCGCCGCTGGTTTCGATCAGCACGGTGTAGCCGGCGTCGGCGAGATGCGACATGAGCGGATGGACATTGGGTTGAAGCAGCGGCTCCCCGCCGGTGATTTCGACGAGCCGGCACGCCCCGCCGCGGCGCGACACGTCGGCGAGGATGTCATCGAGCGAGCGCTTCACGCCTTCGTGAAACGCATATTCCGTGTCGCAGTATCCGCAGCGCAGATGACAACCCATCAGCCGGACGAACACGCACGGCAGCCCGGCCCATGTGCTTTCGCCCTGAATCGAGAAGAAGATTTCGTTGACGGCGAGCGTGCTCATCGCGCACCGCCCGTCAACACGGGGTCGATCATGCCCAGTTGCTCAAACGCCCGCTGGCGCAGCAGGCAGGCGTCGCAATGTTCGCACGGCCGGCCGTCTTTGTGCGGATCGTAACACGAATGCGTCAGCGCATAATCGACGCCCAGTTCGAGCCCGCGGCGGATGATTTCGATTTTCGGCAGGTCGATGAGCGGGGTATGAACGGTCAGCTTGATGTGCCCTTCGACGGCGGCGCGCGTGGCGAGGTTGGCCATCTTCTCGAACGCACGGATGTATTCGGGCCGGCAGTCGGGGTAGCCCGAGTAATCGACGGCGTTGACGCCGATGAAGATGTCCGCGGCGCCGATCACCTCGGCGAGGGCGAGGGCGTAACTGAGAAAGATCGTGTTGCGGGCGGGGACATAGGTGATGGGGATGCCATGCGCCATCTGCGATTCATCGCGGTCCTTGGGCACGTCGATGTCGGCGGTCAGCGCGGACCCGCCGAAGGCGCGCAGGTCGATGCGTGCGGTGCGATGATCGGCGACGTTCATGGCGGCGGCGAGCCGGGCGGCGGCGGTCAGTTCGTGACGGTGCCGCTGACCATAGTCGAAGGACAGCGCCGCCGGCGTGAAGCCCGCCTCGATGGCGATGGCCAGCGCGGTCGCGCTGTCGAGCCCGCCGGAGAGGAGGACGACGGCGCGGGATGTTGACGAAGATTCCATGGCGGTCAATTGTATGGCCGTGGGCGAATCGAAGTGGTGAAATGGCAATGTGGTGATATTGCGATGTGCATCCGATCGTCACATCACGCCATGATCAGTCGAGCTGATGAAGCTGGCTGCGGAGTTTGGTCGCAGAGTCGTTGTACTCGGTGTTGCCGGTCACGGAGCCCAGCGAGAGGTTGACCTGAATGAGCTGGCCCAGGGCGGTGCGCTGCACCTCCTTGTCGGAGGCCTCGGTGAGTTTCTGAAGCGTCTCGGCGGCGGTGACGAGGGCGTCCTTGGCGGCGTCCTTGGCCTTGTTGGCCCGTGCCTCGGCGGCGGTCTGCGCTTCGGTCAGCGCGGTCGCGCGATCGGGCAGCGTCGACGACACGGACTCACCCAGCGACTTGAGCAGATCGAGGTACGTCGCGTCGATGACCGACTGCTGATGGAGCACCTGACCCATCTCCGCACGCAGACCGGCCAGTTCGAGGTCCGCCAGCGACTTGGACGCCTGCGGCGCGACGCCCGACGCCGTCGTGAGCCCGTTGACCGCATCGTCATAGTTCTTCATCGACTCGGCGAACACCGCGTCGATCTTGTCGGCCTGCGTGCTCACGAATGACTTGAACTGCTCGTCGAATTTCTTGGTGAGGTTCTCAGCCCGCTCCTGCGAGTCGGAGGCGAGCTTGGCGACGTCGGTGCCGCGCTGCTGCGCCTGCTTGATCGCGTCGCGCACTTCGCCCAGCAGAATGCCGCTGTGCTCCACCTGCTTCTGCGCCACGCGCAGTTTCGCATGATCCACCGACAGCTTCGCGGTGATCAGGTCGGCGTCGGCGGTCAGCTTGTCCGCCTCGCGCGTCGCGCCGGCGGCCTGCACGTACAGGTCATACTGCATCTGGCCCTCGGCCTTGAAGGCCTTGCGGCTCAGTTCGTCGGCCTCGGCGGCCTTCTTCATGCGCTTGTCGTTGAGGTCCTGCGCCTGCGCCCGCATGTCCTCGACGGATTTCTGAAGCTCGGCGACCTGACCGTTGAGCGATTCCTGCTGCGCGACCAGGTCCTGCTCCTGCTTGCGGAGGTCGGCGAGGTAAGCGGTCATGTCCACCTTGCCGTTCTCGGTGGCGATCACGCGCGCCATGCGGATGCTCGACGCATCGGAGATCAGCTCCGACGCCAGGGGCGTCTGATCGGTCCACGCCAACACCGCATCGCGGGCGAGCAGACGGGCCTTGGACGCGCTGGTTTCGGCGATGAGATTCCGGGCGGCGAGCTGCTGGGCGCCCCGGCCGGTCGAGGTCAGGGGCTTGAGTTCATTGGCGGCGGCCTGGAGCTTGGCCTGGCGATACTCCTCGATGGGCGGCGAGTCGGCGTCGCGCTTTTCCTGCCGCGTGCCGGACTCGGCCTTGGCCAGTTCCTCGAAGGCCTTGTTGAATTTCCGACCGGCATCGACCTGCTGCTTGTTGTCGTCACGTTGCGAGCAGGCACAGAGCAGAACGGACACGGCAAGGATGGTGATGAAGCTCTTCAAGGCCGACGCCTCAGATGGGTTGCGGGGGACAAGGAGTTCAAGGACCGACAGTATATCACTTTCCGTCCGGCACGGCACTGGTTTTTTCAGGCGCGGGCGCGGCGGGCGGAGTCGCGGGCTTGGGCGGGACCGGCGGGCTGAAGTCGATCGGGTAGTCCTGCGACTCGCCATACAAGCTGCCGATCCACTTGACCATCTCGGTGTAACGCGGGTCGCTGGGGCCGGTGAAGAACTGCCGCCAGCCGGGGACTTTGGGATGCGGCGTGATGGCGTCTTTTTCGGGGAGTCCGAACTGGAGGAAGGTGCTCTTGGCGGGTTCGGTTTTGTTGATGATCGAGAAGGGGCCGACCATCGTGCGGCGGAGGATCAGCAGATTCGTATAGATGACGGGATCGGAACTGACGGACTGGGTGTAGAGATCGAGGCCGGGCGCTTTGCCCTGCGTGTGGCACCGGCCGCAATAGCGGACGACGTAGGTGGGGTGGATCTTGGTGCGGAAGTCCTGAAGCGTTTCGGGTTCCTCGCGGATCTGCACCTTTTCGTAGAGTTCGCGGGCGCGCAGGTCAAAGAGCACCTTGAGCTGCTCGTAGCCCTGAAGGTTCTTGAACTTCGCTTCACCGTCGCGGCCAAGGTACGGCTGAAAATTCGGATTGTCGCGATAGTTCTTGTAAAGCTCCGCCACGACATCGGGCGCAAGCTGCGCGATGCGGGGCTTGTTGGCGAGCTGCACTTCGTAGACGCGGACGAGGTTGATCTGATCTTTGGTGAGCAGATTCTTTTCGCCCGGCTCGGTCGGCGTCGGCTCGGGCTTGGGGCCGGTCGGCGTCGTCGGCTCGGGCTTGGTCCCGGTCGTCGGCTCCAGCTTCATCCGCTCCATCACCACATCGCGCAGCAGCTTGGCCTTCTGATAGTCCGGCTTGGCGTCGATGATGCTGTTGAGTTCCGCCAGCGACAGCTTGTACGCCTCGGCGGTCTTGTGATCGTAGACCCAGCGGGCCAGGTCGAAGCGGGCGTCGTAGTTCGTGTCCTCGATCGCCGCCCGCTTCTGCTGGAATTCCTCCGCGAGACTCAGCACGACGTTGACCTGCGCGACCTGCGTCCGCGGGAAGGTCGTTTCGATGCCCGCGACGTTGATGACCACCGACGAGGGATTGTCGGCGACGAGCTCGCCGCGCACCTGGCGACCATCCTTGAGCACCACCGTCACCTGTCTCGCCGACGCTGCGCCGGTCCATCCCAGCGTCAGCACCACCAGCAAGCTCAGGCGACCGGCCCACGTGCGTGCATCGAACATAAGCGTCTCCTGCATGACTTTAACGCGCCCAAATCCGTCCCTACACTATAAATGCGGCAACGGCTCGGAGCAAGACTACTATAAAGACGACCCCTGCGCTCCCCGGTTCGCCTCTTTGATGAAGTTCATGAAGATTCTCGTCGCGCCCGACAAGTTCAAGGAATCGCTCACCGCCCATGCCGCGGCGCAGGCCATCGCGGCGGGCGTCCACCGGGTCCGCCCCGATGCTCAAATCGACCTGTGCCCCGTCGCCGACGGCGGGGAAGGCACCGTTGACGCACTGGTCCACGCCACCGGCGGCACGCTGCGGCAAACCCGCGTGACCGGCCCGCTGGGCGAGGCGGTCGAAGCGACATGGGGCATGCTCGGCGACGGGCACACGGCGGTGATCGAAATGGCGCAGGCGGCGGGGCTCGCGCTCGTGCCCCCCACGCTGCGCAATCCGATGCACACGACCACGCGCGGCGTCGGCGAACTGATCCTCGCCGCCGTCGACAGCGGGGCGACGAAAATCATTCTCGGCATCGGCGGCAGCGCGACCACCGATGGCGGGGCCGGCATGGCTGAGGCGCTGGGCTACCGGTTTGTCGGTGCGTCGTCGCCGATGACGGGCGGGCAGATGAGCCGCATCGGGCATGTGGATGCAAGCGGTCGTGACGCTCGACTCACCGGCGTGTCGATCGTCGCGGCGTGCGATGTGACCAATCCGCTGACGGGACCGGATGGCGCGGCGGCGGTGTACGGGCCTCAGAAGGGCGCGACGCCGGGGCAGGTCAAGGCGCTGGAGGCGGGGTTGGCGCATCTGGCGTTGTTGTTGCCGAGTGTTGATGCGCAGTCGCCGGGCATGGGCGCGGCGGGGGGGTTGGGCTTCGGCCTCGTCGCCTTCGCCGGCGCGAAACTTGAGCGCGGGCTCGACCTTGTGCTGGATGCGGTGCATTTCGATGAGCGCGTGCGCGATGCGAAGCTGGTCATCACGGGCGAGGGGCGACTCGACGGCCAGTCGCTGTCGGGCAAGGTCTGTCTGGGCATCGCCGGCGCGGCGGGTAAATACGGCGTGCCGACGATGGCGCTCGTCGGCGCCGCGGCCGACGATGCGGCGCTGACGCTCGATCACGGACTGGCTGCATATCACACGCTGGTGAGTCCGACGGTGCCGCCGCGGCGGGCGATGAGCGAGGCGGCGGCGCTTTTGGAGAAGCTGGCGGCGCGCGTGGTGGATCGGTATTTGTGAGGTTGGCCTCAATGCGGAAGCCCGCGGCGAGACGGGCGGAGCGATTGGGGCATTTCACCCACTTGGCGCACCGGCGCGGCGCATTTGGCGCACGGGGCTGGCACATCGGACGCGGCGGTGCGCACGTGATGATGTAAGTCCTTATTCGATCGCGCACAGGCACGTCACGGTTTCCGCGCCGATGCGCACAGGATCGCCCGGTGCGCGCGTGATGCAGCGAAACTGCGATAAAATCCCCGATTCCAGCGCAGAAACGAAGGCGCACAGGAGAGTCAAAATACCGAGGGGCGGGCGCGCCGGTGCGAATGGGCAATGGGTCACAGACGCGAGCGCAAGAAAAAGCCCACGGATGGATCATCGCGTTTTACGGATGATTCGGGCAAGTTGGAGATGGTTGGGAACGACGAGCCGACAGCGGCACTTAGCGAGAATTCGGAGGGTCCGGACGCTGGGTCTGATTCGGCCAAGTTGGATTTGATTTCAGTCAAGTTTCAGTCAAGCGTGGACTCTGCGTCGCCTCACGAAATCCCACCCGCGACGGAACACGATCCGGATCTTGTCCCTCGGGCTCCGCGGCGGCGACGGCGGCGAACGGAGGAGCTTGGCTTGCCTGATGAAGAAGAGTTGATGCGGTTTGCCGGCGCTTACCTTCAGATGCAGCGTGAGCACTGGCCCGACCTGGCGGATAGAGGACTGTTGCCTGAGCCGAAGGCCGCGGTGACGAAGGCCATGGCCGAGTCTTATCGTCGAATTCATATGGGTGAGCAGTCCGCCACGTTCGACCCCGCGCCCTTTCATGGATTGGTGGCGGGGTTCGGCATGATGTACCCGCGCTACAGCGCCGAAACTTCGCAGACGACCTCCATCATCGACCAGGCCCGGAACATCCTCCGCAAAGCGAAGGCGGATGGACGTTTTGTGCCGTGAGCCTACATGTACTGCGACTATGCCCGAAGTGCGACACGCGGGGTTCGTCAGGGCTTTGAGCGATTCATCGTCTTCCTGAGGGAGGGAACATATCACGCAGACTCGGTATACATCGACGAATTCATGCGGGGTATGCGTGATGAAAAGGACGCATGGCGATTGGCCGGCTTGTGCAAGAGTCGAAAACTGCGTCTGACCGGCGTCGACGGCTTCAGCATCGACGGCGAAGACTGGGACATGCGGGTCAAGATGTACAGCCTCTTCAGCTACTCAGAAACCAAATACAAGCGCCAGCGGGTTCGCCGCGGGCTTGCGGGCGCCGCGGAGGAGGACCGGGTCATCGGCAAATTGCCGCTGGGCTACGCCAAGCGCGTCAAGCGGGATGCCAATGGCCGGGTGATTTACAACAGCAAAGGCCTTCCCGTGCATGGTCGCGCCTTTGACCCTGTGACGAAGAAGATCGTCTACGAGATGTTCGAGAAGATCGTGCATGGCGGTTGGTCGATCTACCAGATGACTCAGAAGTTCAACAAGGAGAAGATCGATGGATCCGACGGATGGACCTGTGAGTCGATCCGCAAACTGCTCATCAACCCGGCCTTCATCGGGTTGTTCGTTTACAACCAATGGGTCGCCGAGTGGGACTACGAGAAGAACCGGGTGATTCGTGTCAAGAAGCCATGGTATGAATGGAGTGTGTATTTTGATCGCGATCTGGCGATCATTCCAAAGGCATGGCACGTTGAGATGCGCAAGCGATACTTCAAGGGCCGGGCACGACGGGCGACGCAAATGCCTTCCGCGGAGGAACGGCGCCAGGCGCGAACGCTATTCTGCCACACGCTTGTTTGCGGGTATTGCGATCACAAAATTCGGCTCTACCGCTCCACTGACAAACACAAGGACATGTACTGCCCCAATAGTCCTCACAAGGCCCACGGCTGCAAGCTGACCTCGAGCAAGTCGGTGGCGATCATTGAGAACTCCCTTCTCGGCTATTTGCGCGACCATCTGATCACGGACAAGACGCTCGAGCGATTGATGAAGAGCGCCAACGAATATCTCAAGCAGGAACGCCAGCGGCCCAAGGTTGACGTTCAGCCGCAGAGGGCGGAGGCGCGACGGCTTCAGTCAAAGATCGACAAGCTTCTGTCCCGCATCGAGGCGGCTGAGGACAATGACATTCTCGATGTGTATGACACCCGCATCGGCCAGTACAAGCGGCAGCTTCAATCCGTGCAGAAGGAAATTCGAGCGGCCGAAGTCGTCAACGCCGAGCCGCCGGCGGACATGACGCTGGATTCGGCTCAGGTCGCTCAATACGTTCAGGACTTGCGAGCCGTGCTCAGTGAGGACATTCCCGCGGCCGCAAAGGCGATACGGATGCTCACAGGCCGGATCACGATCACGCAGGAAGCCATCCCGGGTCGCAAGCGTGGCGCGAAATGGGTCGCGTCGTTCAGCCCGAATCTGTTGTCACTGCTTGCCCACGTTGGCAGGGAAAAGAATTATCCAGATTCCATGCTATTGGAGTACCTATGTCGCCGAAACTGGATATGCCCCGTCGAAGCGCAGGTGGACATTCAGAAGGTGCCGTACTTCATGGAAATCGCCCAGGAAGTCGTTAAGGCGATCGACGCGGGCGTCAAGAAGAGCGATCTGGCCAAGCGCTTCGACACCAGTATCGCGACAATCTATGCCGCCTACCGCTACGGCAAGCATGGCATCGCGGAGACGGAATACACGCCTGACCTCAAGCAGTACAACCCGCCGATCGAGGAGTCGACGCCAGAGAAGATCGCCGACGAGGTAGCCCGACTGCGCCATGATGAGCATGTCATGTTCGAGGAAATCGCCGAACGGTTTGGTGTGAGTCGATACACCATCGAGCGGGCTCACGTCCTCTGGCACGAGCGGCACCCTGATCAGCCGGGCGACATCCCCTGGCGGCTGCTGTGCGCCCGAGCTGGCCAGTTTACCGTGGATCAGCGGCGACAAATCATTCGGCTCTGCCAAGAGGGGCTGGCCGGCAGTCGAATCGCTGAGCAACTAGGGCTGCCACTGTGTCCTGTGAAGAACCAGTTGCAGAGCTACCGGAAGTACTGTCGGGAGCATGACAATTGATCGCAACAAGGCCTAACGCTGCGTCTTCTTGCCTCGACGGAGCGCCGCAATGTATCCGTTCAGACAATGGTCTGGAGTTCATCGCCCATGAGATTCAACACTGGCTGGATCGCACGACGGTCGGTACGCTGTACATTCACAAGGGTAGTCCGTGGGAGAACGCGTATATCGAATCGTTCAACGGCAAGCTGCGTGACGAACTGCTCAACGGCGAGCTGTTCCTGAGCCTGGACGAAGCCCGCTGCGTGCTGGACGAGTGGCGAATGGATTACAATCACCGCCGACCGCTTCTTCGTTGAACTGGCAGACCCTTGTGGTCTTCGCCGCGACGCAGACAGAAGAATCGGCCGGGATGTTCCCGGCCGCGCCGCGTGCTGAGTCTCCGGTCGGTCCTCGCCCTCCGGGCTCGGACGTCCCTACGCCCCAGCACGCGGATCAACATCGCCCGATTCTCTCGTAACCTTGGCACAATTATCCCGCGAGGGGGTCACCACCGACAATCGGCAGTTACCACGCTGTATGTTCGTTAGACGATTGATCGGGTCGTAGGCGTAAAGCTGATCCTGCGGCGAACTGAATCCCGACGCCACGGGATTTTCACGCCAGAGGCGATTACTGTTGCGGTCGTAGCCGTATTGAAGGTGAACGCGATCCATTTAATGTGCCCAATCACTTGTCACGGATTCGAATAATTTTTGGCTTCATTCAAAAGCATACGAATATTGTCGACCCGTAAGTGTAGATCTGAAGTATTTGAACCTACCCTGTAATATAAGCTGACAATCACGGCGTCATCGTTGGTCGGGAGAACCTTCAAGCTTTCGACATTAGTTAGATCGAGGTCACTCTTTTGAGTAGCCAAGTATTGATCAAGATCACTGACTGAATTTGGATAGACTCCATATTGGACTTTGTATTTTAGAACCTCAACTATGAGCAAACTTAGAAATTCGTTCGGCTTTGTCGATTGCAATGGCCCATTCACACTGTTATGGCCGAATGCAGAAGGACCATTGGTGATACAATTACACGACCCAGCAACAAGATAAAACATTGCTAATGTAATTGGGTACGCAATGTATCCCATTCTACTAGTAGTTCTCATGGGACAACACTCCAGACTACTACGATTTCCAAAACAGTTCGCAGCCGTCGAGGTTGATCTGAATGTGTAACGAAAACTCAGATGGCACGGACAGCGCGATATGGGATCGCTCCAAGACGGCGATAATCGAAGGACCAAATGTATCGCCTAGCATCTGAGCATATTCCCGTATCCATTGATTGAGATTAAAGTCGCCACCTTTGTCACAATCCCATTGCGTAACCTCAATCCCGCCATCCACAGAAAAGTCTCCACTTCCTGATATATCTTCAATTCTCACATATGTTTTCTCAGCATCAACTATTTGTGGGGCGTATTCTTTGACGAATGAATCGAGCAAATCCCCTCGAAGACCAATTGCACCGTGCCATTTGGTGATCATTATCAAAGCAGAAAGATTTTTGCACGTCAATGTCCGACACTTGCATTTGCCGATAGTTCCTCCAGTCGAGGGCGGGAGGGAGAAGGGAATCGAAAGCCCATGGCCCCTTAGAAGGACTTTGGCATCCACCACTACCTTATGGGGTTTGCCGAATAGGTTCAGGGTAATTAAACCACCAGCCTTAGCAGAACCCGTAACCTGAATTGTGCCTCGGACAGCACCAATTTTCCACGATGTTGAAGTTGTACCAATAGCGTCTATGTAACCAATGGGGCAGGAGACGCAGTACTCATACAACCCCATCCCATCGACATACCCCAGCGGATCCCGCTGCAACCACCGTCCCAGCGCCATGTGGTACGTGCGGTTGCGCACGAGGTAGAGGCCCGTGTCGGGATCGAGTCGGTAGGCGCAGTAGGTGATGGTCCAGTTGTAGTTGCTCGATGAGCGTGGCGTGTAGTCGTCGCTGAAGTAGCTCACGGTGCCGTAGGCGTCGTACTCGTAGCGTTCCTGTACATCGCCGGAAGTGTCGATCACGGCGCTGACGTTGTAGTTGGCGTCCTGAAGAGCGTAGAGACGTTCATCGAAGGAACCACTTTCATCCGTGTCCCGATCGCGCAGGATCAGGTCGTCGATGTAGCGAACGCCCCAGACGTATTGCGACTCGGGCGTCGTTGATTCACCTCTTCGCGTTTCGATGAGCTGCCAGTTGGCGGTGTAGTACTGATGCTCCGGGTCCTGCGCGACGTTCGAGACGTAAGGCGTCTTGATCGTCCGGCGGTTGAGGCCGTCGTACTGGTACTCGGCGATCGTGTCGCCGGTGGCGGGATCGGTGAGTCTGACCAGGCGATTCCATGCGTCATAGACGGCCTGATAGCGCGCCGTCGGATCGTTCGGCTGAGGGAAGTCATTCGTATTGCCGGCGGCGTCATATCCGGGGGTGGGCCAGCTCGGGCCGGTCGTCTCGGCGATGTCGGTGATCTCGTTGACTTTGTTGTGCGTACGCGTCTGCTCAAGATCGAAGCCGCCCCCGGAACTGTCCTGATCGAACGTATTCCAGTTGCCCACGGCGTCGAGTCCCCATTGCTGCTCGAACGTCAGGGGAGACACGGCCGTGTGACCCCCGTTGAGCGTGCCACGCTGCATGTTCACCAGGCGATTGATCGGGTCGTAGGCGTAGAGCTGATCCTGCGGCGAACTGAAGCCCGACGCCACGGGGTTTTCACGCCAGAGGCGATTACTGTTGCGGTCGTAGCCGTATTGAAGGTGAACGCGATCCATCGGCACGCTCCGTCAAAGTCTAGTACGTCTCCCAGGGGAGGTCGATGATCCGGCCGAAACGATCCACCAATGTTGGTTATCCAAGAATTCCAATGTCATTTAGCGATGGTATGATCTTGTTTACGTCTAATTTTGAGGACGAATAAAAGTATGATCATCGCACTAAAGAGCCCAATTATGCCACCGAACATAGCAAACCAGCGAAATAGGTCTGTATAATCTTCATGATCAATAGCACCAGCTATTTTACCGAAAGCATATATTGGATAGAGAACCCATCGAATTCCACTACCAAACGGCTCGGTGGCCGTCAGCCCACACAAAACTAGGAGATCACATATAATCGCACCCACGGCCATACATGCGAGAACAAATACAGCATAAGATAATGCTTCCCATCCCCCAGATCGACGGTCAACGTGTTTTGGTTTCAAAAGGTTCATTTGATGCCGACGGACGTCTCAAAGTAACTCTTAAATTTGTCGAAGCACTGTCTATCATATTTCGCATCATCACCAAACCGCCGTTTAATTGTCAACTGCATCACATGCTCGCGGTATTTTACATTTTCATCATAGCTCATATTGATTACAATATTCCTCACATTAAATGAATGCCGCAAATCTTCACTAATGTCCTCCCATGGCATTGGGGAAGAGCCTTTGGTGCAACAATGGTCAGGAATTAGATCATAAATTGACCGGGCTGCATCAAGTGCTCGGCCAATATCATTGTAAGGACGATCAGGAGCATGTCCGCCTTCTGCTGCATCAGCATGTCCGATGTTTGGGCGTCCGGAACCAGTTACTGTGTTAAGCCTATCATTCCACCAAGCCGTGAAGCCGTCATGGGCCCAAGTATCTGCATATGTATGTAATGCTGCGCCCAAGCGCGCAGTTACACCATAACCTCCACCCTCATAATTCCAACAAGCTTGGACAACCTGATCGTATGCATATGAATCATTTGCTACGGTAGGGCTATCGGGTCCAGAACCAGGAAAATGAAAGCATTGTCTATTCATATAACCTGTCCACTCTGGTTCGGTGGCTGGGTTATCGTCAACGTACTGTGAAAATCCGGCAACGTTATCTGCCTCAGAAGCCGACCAACATTTTGCGCGCAAGAGGTAATATATCACATAATAGTGGAAATCAATTTCAAACAAACCGAGTGAATCTATTGCCACTGTTGGTCTGCAGTTTGTATATTGGTAACTGTTCATCCCATCGACATACCCCAGTGGATCCCTCTGCAGCCACCTACCGAGCGCTGTGTGGTACGTTCGGTTGCGGACGAGGTAGAGGCCCGTGCCTGGATCGAGTCGGTAGCCGCAGTAGGTGATGCTCCAGTCGAAGTCGCTCGATGACCGTGGCGTGTAGTCGTCGCTGAAGTAGCCGACGGCGCCGTAGGCGTCGTACTCGTAGCGTTCCTGTACATCGCCGGCGTCATCGACAATCGCGCTGACGTTGTAGTTGGCGTCCTGAAGGGCGTAGAGACGCTCGTCGAGCTCACCGCTCGCATCCGCGTCGCGATCCAACAAAATCAGGTCGTCGATGTAGCGAACGCCCCAGACGTATTGCGACTCGGGCGTCGTCGATTCGCCTTTGCGCGTCTCGATGAGCTGCCAGTTGGCGGTGTAGTACTGATGCTCCGGGGGCTGGGCGACGTTTGAGGCGTAGGGCGTCTTGATCGTCCGGCGGTTGAGGCCGTCGTACTGGTACTCGGCGATCGTGTCGCCGGTGGCGGGGTCGGTGAGCTTGACCAGGCGGTTCCATGCGTCATAGACGGCCTGATAGCGCGCCGTCGGATCGTTCGGCTGAGGGAAGTCATTCGTATTGCCGGCGGCGTCATATCCGGGGGTGGGCCAGCTCGGGCCGGTCGTCTCGGCGATGTCGGTGATCTCGTTGACCTTGTTGTGCGTGCGCTGCTGCTGGAGATCAAAGCCGCCCCCGGAACTGTCCTGATCGAACGTCGCCCAGTTGCCCACGGCGTCGAGTCCCCACTGCTGCTCGAACGTCAGGGGCGAGACGGCCGTGTGACCCCCGTTGAGCGTGCCACGCTGCATGTTCGTCAGGCGATTGATCGGGTCGTACGCGTAGAGCTGATCCTGCGGCGAACTGAAGCCCGACGCCACGGGATTTTCACGCCAGAGGCGATTACTGTTGCGGTCGTAGCCGTATTGGAGGCGGACTTGGTCCATTGTTTGCCACCTTCAAAGTCTAGTACGTTTCCCAGGGAAGGTCGATGATCCGGCCGAAACGATCCAGGCCCGCGTATGTGCCGGAGGTCCCACCCCACAGATCAAGACGAACCTGCGGCTCGGTGTAGGAGACACGCACCGGGGCGCTGAGGCCGAGGTAGAGGTACTGGGCGAGAGCGGTCGCGCAGCCGCAGGGGCCGTCGAGGATTTCGGAAATGCGGTTCAGATGGTCGTCGATGCTCTCGCCGGGGCAGTAGCTGAAGGTGATGATTCGGCCGTCGGGGTAGGTGACGGAGAGCGGGCGAATCTGATTGCTTTCGTTGTCGCCGAGGGCGTAGGCGTAGCGGACCTTGGGGGTGAGGGCGGTGTCGACGGGGCCGTCGGTGGACTGGTATTCGACGACGAGCTGGCGGAAGTCGTTGTACTTTCGATAAACGTCATTGACGACGTTGCCTTCGCCGATGTCGGGGTCGTCGTAGCTGGTGATATGTGTGACGAGGCCGCGGTCGTCGTAGGACATGCTGATGCGACGAACGAGGTCGTCGACGCCGGAGCCGAGCGTGGTGATGCGGTCATGGATGAGGCGGCCGAGGCCGTCGTAGTCCATGGCGTGAATCGTCCCGTTCTGATCGGTCTTTTCGATGACCTGGCCCTGGCGGTTGTAGGCGTAGGTGACGGTGTCGGACGAGCCGTCGGGGTATTCGACGGAAGCCAGAAGGAGATTCGAGGCGATGTACGATTCGGTGAGGGTCGAGCCGTAGGTGTAGGTCGTCACCTGATCGTCGGCCGAATCGGACATCTTGGCGGTCAACGTCGCGCGGAGGCCGTCGGGGGTGTAGGTGATTTCGGTGGTGCGGTTCTCATCGTCGCCCGGCGTGCCGGGGGAGACGTAGTTGTCGATCTGCGTGACGACGCGACCGGCATCGTCGTAGACCCGGTGGTAGACGATTCCCATCGGATCGGTGTTGGCGATCGGATCGCCGCTGCTGTCGCTGTATTCATTGGTCGTGACGAGCACATCGTCGGAACGAGCGGGCGTCACCGACGGGCGAGTCAATGCAGATCCGCCGTTTGTGCCGTAATCCGCCGAGGCGATTTGACGATTGATGCCGTCGTACCAGAATGCGGCGTAAGTGGTCCGGAAGGTCACATCGTCCGTGTCACGCTGCATGCGCGTCTGCACGAGGACGTTGCTCGCATTGTCGTAAGTTGTTTCGCTCTGCTCGACGATGATTGACCCCCTCCGGGAAACCTGATCCAGGGAATATGAGAGAATGCTGCCGGCCTTTGCCGGGAAGGATTCCTCATGAAGAAGAAGCATACCCCCGAGCAGATCGTCTCGAAGCTGCGTCAGGCGGACGTGGAGTTGGGCAAGGGACTGAAAGTGCCCGAGGTCTGCAGGCAGTTGGGCATCAGCGAGCAGACGTATTACCGCTGGCGGACCAAGTACGGCGGGATGGATCCGTAGATGGCCAAGTATCTCAAGGATCTGGAGAAGGAGAACACGCGGCTCAAGAAGCTGGTGGCGGACCAGGCGTTGGACATGCTGATCTTGAAGGAGGCGGCCCGCCCAAACTGATGAGCCCCGAGCGTCGGCGCCGCACGGTGGAGCGTGTGCGGGATCGCTTGGGGCCTGAGAAGGTCAGCCAGCGTCGGGCGTGTTCGGCTTTACGATGCTTTTCATGAGATGCACAAAAGTGCGGTTCGTATAGAACTCCGCTGCTGTGTGTCCCGAATCATCGGCGAACTTCTTGATCAGATACTCGTATGCAATTCCGAGTTCATTCGCTGGAACGCTCGCAATAGACAGATCCAATGCCGAGAAGTGCTCGATCAAGTCTCGGAGCAGTGGATCAGGTAAACATGATGGCAAGATTCCGCTTGACCCGGACCCGTCAGAGCTGTCGAAGCTTTACGAAAAGAACCTGGTGGAACACGGATTCAAGTGGTCGCCGGTGAAGGTGTACCGTAAACGGCTCACGGCTACCACCGGGAAGCGCTGGCGAATCAAATTGCAGCTACTTCATCGTGCGGGAGTCGCCGTAGCGGCACCGCAGAATGTTGCCTTAGTTGCCACATTGTTCGACCCGAAGAAGCAGAAGCCAGTCTACAACGACGTGGTCACGGCGATGAACCGCTCAGGATGGATCAGCCAGGATCTGCGCGTTGACGAACGAATTCAAGCCCGCACACGCGGTTCAGGGAATGTTTGTCTAATCACATGGCAATGCCCCGCCATGGGCGAGGCGTCTGGCGACCGGTATGTCAGTCAGTCTTGTATACATAAACTTTCGTCCACAATCGCTAAAAAGAAGTCCGGCCCGACGTCTGTCGGGCCGGCTTCTTTTATTAAAACCAACAATGAGATCATCATGAACCCTTCGAACTCCAAACCACTTGACGTCGACACCAAGTCGCTCGACGCCTTCATCGATCTGCTGGCGCGCTTGATGGCGCGCCGGCATCGCATGACGTTTGGGCAGCACCCTCAACAGGTGACAAACACACCCGAGCGGCGCAAATCGGCAGACTCCTCGAATCGGATCGTACACGAGACTTCGGAACATCCCGCTCGACTTGAGCGAGCAGGTTAGTACCCAGGCGGCGAAGTTCGCGCCGGGTCAGGCGACGGACGGGGATCAGAATCATCGGGCGGTCCTTGCGTAGTGTTTGAATCTCTGACGACGCGTGGCATTGAGTTGGAAGTCTCAGGCGGCGCCGATCAGCGGACTGGTCAACGTGGAATGCTGACGTGGCGCGCCCTGCCGCCGCATCACCGGGACCCGCCGGTCGTAGTAGTTGGACAGGAAATTGAAGTGGATCATCCCCACATGACCAACGAGCCGGTAGGGCGAGGCGTCGAACAGGAATTCGCTTTCCGACTGCGTATCGAGGCACGCCTTCGTGCCTTCAGGCAACGGGCCGTTGAAAAGACGCAGGTCATAGCCGATGGCGCCATTCACATCGTGGTGGGTGAACTGATCGACGATATCGAGCCGCGCCGCCTGCTTCGCTTGCGGGGTCATCGATCCGATGCCGCGCCAGCCTTCACGCGGAACGACGTGGGCGATCACGCGACCCTTGTCGACTTCGCAGCCCAGGCGCGGCACCTTGATCTTCGTGCCGGCGGGAAAGACCCACGTGTCGGTCTGGCCCCCGGAATAGCGAACTTGGATGCTGCGCGACTCCGGATCGCCGGCGGCGAACATGGCTTCCGGGGCGCGCTCGAGCATCAGGGAATCTTCGCCCCGAGCGACACGCATGAGTGCATCGGTGATCAGCGATTCGTTGAGCTTGATCGAACGCACATCGGTACCTTCCGGGGGCACGGCATAGATCGATGGCAAGGGCGGCGTCATGCGTTCGAAGCTCTCGCCATGCTCGTGAAGCATGGACATGAGCCAAAGCGCCTGACCCAGCGGGCGCGAACGGTCGAGGCGGCTGTAGATGCCATCGTGCCCAGCGAACGTGACGGGGACTGTGCTGGAGCGGACGCGTCCGGCGAAGTCGGCGGCGCCGATCGCCAGACCGAACTGCGGATCGAACTGCCAGTTGAGTTTGCTCAGGAAAGTGGTCGGACGACCATAACGCTGGCCGCTGCGTGCGACCAAGGTGCGTCCGTCTCGCACATCGACCCACCGGTCCAGCGCGGTCTGACTTCTACTTCCGGGGTTCGGGGCGGCGGTGTGCTGAAGGGCGACACGCAGAAGCGTGCGGGCTCGGGGAAGGGGCGGAGCGTTTGTGGCTGAGGCGATCATAGGGAGCTCCTGAATGAGGAAGGCGCGGCCGATCCGGCCGTGCCCAGCGCATGGAATATCCCCGGAACATCCGGGGGGGGGATTGAGTGACGAGATGAGGTGTGGGGGCGGAACGACTCGCGACGAGCTAGCCGGCGCCGTCACTGGATTGTGACGCGTTGACGCCGATTATTTACTTGGCGACCTGCACGGCGCCATGGGTGGTGTTCTACTCACCCGCGTAGCGGCGCATTCGCGTCCGTCAACCGGATGTGAATTTGAAATTCTGCTGGCCAACCTGCTCGGCATTGGGCATGTTCATGGCCTCGGCCAGCACCTGATCCAATTTCAACGGCCACAACGAGATTGGCCTTTCGGTGCTCCGCCTCTGTTGCATCCGCAGTGTGGTTTCCTCGCGACGCTCGGCGGTTAGCTGGTCGAAAAGCGATTCATCGGGCAGGTCGCTTCGTCCGTATTTGATGATCAGGTTGTCGCGAATTTGCTTGTGGATTCGCCACGCGGATTTGTAGGTGATATCGAGCTTCCTTTGTATGTCGCGAGCAGACATCCCGAACGGCCGTATCGTCAGACTATTCAAAACTCGGTACCAGAGCTGAAGGGGCAACTGACTGTCCTCAAAGATCGTCCCTGTACGCACATTAAAAGTCTTCAGGCAGTCCCGACACATCAGGAGCCCGCGTGAGAATGCTTTGCCTCTCATCATGTAAACACGATGACTGTTACAACGCGGGCACTTGAGCCCCTGCGACCATCGAATATCTTCGAGGTAAATCCGAATTATTCTTTCCTTCTCCGGGTCGTAACCAACTCCACGCGGCATGGTCGGGTACTCCAGCGAAAGGTGATTTACAGAAGTATATACAACGTCCAGCGAGCATTCAAATTGCTACAAGTATCATTTATGACTGTATATAGAGATATCTATTAGTTGTTTTTTCTTGTCTGTCTGCCGAGTCGGGAAGGCCTTTCGACGCTTCGTGTATACTGGAATCAGGTAGACATCACATCGCAGAGCCCCATCGCCGGGCCACCCATTTACTGAAGAGAGAAAGTTCCCATGTCCAGCACCGTCAGTGCCCCGAACCGGGAGTTGTTAGTCGAAGCCGTTGCGGAGCGGTATCCGTTTCTGATCACCTTGGCGCAGGCCGCGGAGATCGCCAGCGCCGAGGTCAGCACCGTCCACGACTGGTCCTCCCGCAGTTACTTCGACCAGTTCAAGACCGGCAAAGGCCCCGGCGTCCGCCTGATCAACAAGGCGTTCACCCGCTGGCTCGTCGAGCGCAACTAATTCACTGATTGTTCCCGTCTCCACGTCGCGGCAGTGCAGTTCTGCCATCCCGTGACGGTCTGCGTCTTCGGCTCCCGCCGAAGCGACATCTATCCCATCCCCGCAGGAAACCCCCACCGTATGAGTCAACACAAGATCGTAGAAGAATTCTGGATCGACGAAGACCACAAGATCAAGGCGATCAAGCGCGCCGGCAGCCCCAACTGGTATCTGCAGTACAACCAGCCGGGCATGGGTCAGCGGCGCGAATCGCTCAAGACCCAAAGCAAGAAGGAAGCCCGCACCCGGGGCAACGCCTTCGCCCGAAAATTCTCCGAAGGCGACAACACCATTGCCAACAGAGGGCGGCATACCTTACAGGAAGTCTCCACAATGCGCTGTGCGTGGCTTGCCAGCAAGAAGCGCTCACCCAAGACCATCAAGGCGGCTGAGCACTTTGTTCGTCAGCTGATGATCTTCCTCCCCCGTGGCGGCGCGACGCCGATACGCGAGTTGACCACCACGACGCTCGAGGCGTTCGAAGAGAAGCTTCGCACGACCGGCATCCCGGTGCCGTCGCCCGATGGCCGGGGCAAGCGTAAGGCCCGGCCGATGGGCGACAAAGCCCTCCGCGATGTGATGAAGTTAATTCGGAGTCTCATCCGCTTCGCCGTAAAGCGCGGGATGATCCATATGGATCCCAGCAGCGCCTACACCCTGCCGCTGGCGTCCGACAAGGACATCGAGGTCTTCAGCGCTGAAGAGTTGAACGGCCTCTATGAGGACCCCGAGCCGTGCATGTCCGACATCTGGCGACTGTTGACGCAGACCTGCCTGCGGGTGGGCGAGTTCATGTGGCTGCTCAAGGAAGATGTGATGCTTGACAAGGACGGCGCGCCCGCAGCGCTGCATATCCGCAAGAAGGTCTGTCCGCAGACCGGTCAGCCATGGAAGCCCAAGCATGGGATTGAACGCGTTGTGTCGCTGACGCCAGATGCCGCGGCGATCGTCGCCTCCGCGCTGAGCAATTCGCTCGGTCCGTGGCTCTTCACGGCGCCCGGTGTTCAAAGGTGCCCGTCCGGCAAATGGACCGACAACCGGCTGAGGCGGCGGCTTCACCGCCGACTGAATGCCATCGGCATCAGCCAAACCGGTCTGCATCGATTCCGCCATACCGGCGCGACGTATCTGGCCAACGATGCCAACATGCCGATCGTCCAGCTCAGAGACTTCCTCGGCCACAAGGATCTGAAGACCACCATGCGGTATCTGCACCCGCGCGCCGAGCACATCCAGCAGACGATCAGCCGCGTCGACTTCAGCCGTCTCGCGCAGAACAACCCCATCGCCAAACTCTCACCCCAACCCCCGGAATCTACGGAAACCCCGGAGGTGGGAGAAGCGTCGTGATGCGATACCTGACCGGCAACCACATGAATGACGTCCACGGGCGTTCGTGCGCCCTGGAACCGGCCGCATTCGCCCGACGGAGCACCCGCCAAAACAGTCAATTTCCAGTCAAGCTGGAAAATCACACCCGCGGCAAAGCCGCATAACCACGAAGCTCGAAAGGAGCTTACAGATGAAGCAGGTCAATGAAAGAAAGAAGCCCACGGCTTGCCCGGTGGATTTGGACGAGGGCTCGGACAAGTTCGGTTTGGTTGGGAGCGATGAGGTCGCCAAAGAAGTTAGCGACGAATCCGGCGATGCGAACGCTGGGCGTGGGCCAGGGCACCGTCGAGCGGGCCCACGCCTTGTGGCATGAGCAGCATCCGGACCCGCCGGGCGACATTCCATGGAAGCTGCTCTGCGCCCACGCCGGCGAATTCACCGTCGATCAGCGGCGACAGATCATCCACCTCGCCCAACAGGGCCTGACCGGCAGCCAGGTCGCCGAGAAGCTCGGCCTCAATCTGTGGCGGGTCAAGAATCAGTTGCAGACGTACAGGAGGTATTGCAAAGAGCATGACAATTGACGATATGAAATGACACCGCGCCGTTCGGCGTCGGTGTCAATGCCAAGCCCCGCAGTTCGGATGCTGCGGGGCTTGGTTGATGCGAGGAGTTGTCGGTGCATTTTTGAATCGCGGGGGATCAACGCTTGCGATGGGTCCGCGCGGTCGCGAGTATCATGCCGGCGACGGCGATGCTTACAAGCGTCGTCGGTTCGGGAATCATGATGGCGGCGAATTCGCTGTTGTGATCGACGACGGCCCAGACGGTGTGCGTCGCGGTGTCGACGCCGTTGGCACCGAGGGTCAGACCGGCGCCGGAAGCGGCCCAGCTACCCTGGAAATTGATGAAGCTGGGATTGGCTGTGTTGGCGCCGATGTTGCCGCTGATGGCACTGACCCAGTCGGCACCGTCGAGCCAGCCCAGATAAAGCAGGCCCGAGGCGGCGAAACCGGCTTCGTCCGCAATTAATGTGGGATCGTAAGACATCTCCAGCACGAACACGTCGCCGTGGTTTCCCGAAACGTCGGCCACGTCACTGATGAGAATCGGCCACGTCGGCCCGAATTCGCCGGCGGTCCGATCGCGCCAGGAGGTCATGAGCGTCGTGCTCGGACCATTGTTGGCGTTCACGCCGCCGAGGAACGAAACGGTGGAAACCAGCGTCTTATCGCTCGTGCCGTAGAGACCGGCGTAAGAGTTGCCGGCGGCGATGACGGCCGTCTGCGCGCCGCTCTGGCCGGACACGGTATGCGACAGACTCCAGTTGAGCGTGCCCAGGTCCTGATCGGCGGCTCCGGTGATCGACTGATTGTTTTCAAGCGTGACGTCGAGCGAGCCGGCGACCTGGAGGCCGTTGAGCAGGCCGGCATCGTCGAAGGTGACGCTGGCGGTGGGGGTGCCGGAACCGGCGGCGATCGAGTCGCCGACGATCAGATTGTCGACGGTCCAGCCGGTACTCACTGCGATGTGGTCGACGAACGCGGCGGAGCGGAAGGCGCCGGCGGCGTTGGCGATCGACACCATATCGCCACTGTCCAGCGCCGATCCGTTGTTTGCGGTCAGCGACGCGGCGTCGTAGGCATTGGCGGTGAAGGCGACGTTGACGGTGTTGTCGAGCGTGGGCGTGCCGGTGATGGACGTTTCGGCGTTGGCGAGCTGCGAAGCGATGTTGACCACGCCGCTCTTGGCGCCGCTGGTGGAGAAGTTACCGACGACGTTGCGCGTCGTCGTCTGACCGGAGCCGTTGAAGGTTAACACGGAGCCGCCGCCGACGGTGACTTCGTTCTGCGTCACGTTGCCGTTGCCGAGGGTGACGCGGGTGCGTGTGTTGTCATCGCCGGGTCCGCCGTCGACGGTGGCGGTCTGAGAGGCGGTGTTGAAACCGACGAGGACATCGCCCAGATCGATGTTGCTTTCGAGGACGCCGAGATTGCGATTGTCGACGGCGGTGGCGGTGTAGTTGATCAGGACGGAGGTGTCGACGGTGGGGGTTCCGGTGATGGATGTTTCGGCGTTGGAGAGGAGTGAAGCGACGTTGACGGAGCCGCTCTTGGCGCCGGTGGTGGAGAAATTGCCGAGGGCGCTGACGGAGGCGGATTCGTTGGCGGCATTGAAGAGGAAGGTTCCGCCGGAACGTGTGACGGTGACGCCGCCGTTGGAGACGGAGCCGTTGTTGAGATTGACGCGCGTGGCGTTGTTGTCGTTGGCGGAACTGCCGAAGACGGTGGTGTTGAGGGTGGTGGTGTCGGTGTTTTTCATGACGCGGCCGAAATCGACCGTCGCGCCGCCGGACAGATCGCGATTGGCGACGATGACCATGACGGCGGTGATGACGTCGTCAGGGTCCAACGAACCTGTCCCGCTCATGCCCATATCGGCGGCGTTGCCGGTCGTCGCCGTGTTGTTGAGCGTTACGTCTATGCTCTTTGAACCGGTGGAACCGGACCCGTTGGCGTTCGAGGTGAGGTTGATGATGAAGTCTTTGGTGCCGGGTGTCGGATTCATTCCGCCGGAGTTGCCGTCGATGGTTCCATTGACGCTGGTGGCGGTCGTGGTGTCGACCTTGACGCTCAGTCCGTTATTGGCGGCGGAGGCAGTGAAGGTCGTTGAATCGCCGCCCTCATTGCTGATGGTGACGGTCTTGAGACCCGTGACGGTCTGGCCCATCAGCACGCGTCCAAAATCCACCGAGCTGGGCGCGACGGTAAGGATCGAACTGTTGCCACCAGCGGCGCGGGCGATCGAAGCCCAGCCAAGTGACAAGGTCATGAGCGCGCAAATGCACAGCGCTCCCGTGCGACGACCCGAATGCAACATGATGTCTAGCTCCCGTTCGATTGCGGACTGCGTGAAGCAGCCCTGGCCTTTTTTTCTCGTGTGTCAACCTATTGGACTGTCTGATCGGATGCAAGTAAAAAATTAGCCAATGTTGCGTACCCGATCAATGGCGGCGGGACAGACGTTTGGCGTATTGGTTGATTCCATATCTTTTGGTTTTTGATATGTTTGCATCGATTGATCGGGATCGCGGCTTGCTCCGGCCGCGGGATGAAACACGGCCAATTCTAAAGATTCATCAGATAATTTCTCCCGTCACCAAAGACTGCACTTCGCCTAATTTGCCGATATTAACCCCGGCATTCGTCGGCCCCGGCTGGCGCTTACATGGATGTGGTCACGTGCCCGCCCGGAGCGATCAGGCATGCGATTGGAACGGCTTTTCTACTACGGCGTGGTGTTCCTGAGCGGTGCGGCGGTGCTCGTCGTCGAACTCATCAGCGCCCGGCTTCTGAGCCCTTTTTACGGCACGAGTCTGGCGGTCTGGACCGCGGTCATCAGCGTGACGCTCGCCGATCTGGCGATCGGCTACATCATCGGCGGTTGGCTCGGGGACCGGCTCGTCGCGCATCAGCGCGGTCTGGTCGGTTTGTCGTGCATCCTCGGCGTCGCCGCCACGGGGTGCGGTCTGACGCCGCTGATTGCTCCGTTCATCATGAGCGCGATGCAGCCGCTGGGGCTTGTCAGCGGCGTGCTCGTGTCGGCCGCCGTGCTGCTGTCCGCGCCGCTGATGGCGCTGGGCATGGTCGGGCCGTATGTGATTCGCATCTTCGTGCACCACATTGAGGAAGCCGGGCGCGTCGCAGGACGCATCTTCGCGCTCTCCACCGCCGGCAGCATCCTGGCCGCACTGGCCACGGGCCTGGTGCTGGCGCCGCTGCTGGGCGTGCGCGCCAGTTACATGCTGACCGCCATCGTGCTCGCCATTCTCGCCGTGATTCCCTTGCCCATGGCCCGACGCTCCTTCGCGCCCGTCGCCGCCGCGATCGGGGTGCTTGCCCTCACGATCGCGCCGGGCGTGATGACGCTTCGCCGCCCGCTGCCCGTTACGATCAACGACTTCCGCATCGTGCAAATCGACGATCGCAGCTCTTATGGTCAGATCAAAATCATCGAACATACAACGCCCACGGGTCCGCAGCGATGGCTGCTTTACGACGGCATCTACCAAAGCGGGATCGACCTGGAGCACGGCGGCTCTTCATTGCCATATGTGCATGTCATCGCGGCGGGATTGAGCGTGCTGCCGCCCGATGCGAAGATCGTCGTCATCGGCGCCGGCGGCGGCGTGCTGCCCACGCTCCTTGATCACATGGGTTATCACGTGACGGTCGTCGATATCGATCCGCGCATGGCGCGGATCGCGCGGCAGTGGTTCGACATGCCCGAGTCCGTCGACTCCGTCGTGGCGGATGGGCGTCAGTACATTCAAAGTCTCCCCGCCGAGTCGGTCGATGCGATCGTGCTCGACGCCAGTACGGGCGATAGTCAACCGGTGCACCTGCTCACGCGAGAAGCGTTCGAGGCATGCCGCCGCGCATTGCGGCCAACCGGGTTCCTCACGGTCAATCTGCTGATGTTCACGCAGGGCGAGCGCGGGTTGGCCTACGCGGGGATGATTCAGACGCTCGAAGCCGCCGGATTCGACCCGCAGGCCGTCGGCACAATGAGCCAGGAGGCGTATCGCAACGTGCTCGTCTTTGCGCACCCGGGCACGGCGGCGTGGAACAAGGCGTTCGGTCGTGCGTCGCTGTTGAAGTTGGGTGTGGAACTTGGCGGGATGATTCTGCGCGACTTCTATATCGCGGCGCAGAACCCGATCGAGCCGCGCCCGCTGGAGTTCGTGCCGATCTACACGGATGACTGCTCCGCCCTCGAATACCTCAATCAGGCATTTGGCCACGGCTTACGGCGGAGCGTGATCCAGCAGGTCTCGCCCGCCGTGATTTTTTATTGATGTACTACGATGGGGCGCGTCAGCGGCCCTGCGGGCGCCGCCGGGAACCAGATCGGTACAGTTGTCGGTGTCGCACCCCAAAGTCCAAGACACTGCTGATGCACCCGATTTTCCTGTTGCATCGGCACTTATAAAAACATCACAACGACCCCCTCTGGTGGCACGCCGCTTGCTTTGTGCGTTTCATCCCATCGTTTGTCCTGAAGCGGTGCGGGTGACCAGTTGTGCTTCCCTCCGCGGGAAGTGTGCTGCGGCGAATGGGCTTCCGCTGACAGCATGTCGGGAGTGGCTTGATTCTCCCAGTGTATGGAACTTTGCGCGATGCGGAATGCATCCGACGCAGTGATCGATTTTCCGCCATCCGGCTCGACGGTCTGATTGCGGATTGACATCCGAACGTGCGGCGATGGCCGTGCCGTGTGGGCGCGGGCGAGTCGTCGCGGGCATGCTGGATCATTGCACGAAACACATGGTGCGATTCCCGACATGTCGATTGCATGCATCGCACATCAACGGCGCGCGTCCACGGCGCGCGGCATTGATGTTGATACCTGTTCGGCCCCGACGGGCCGGTCGGGACTTGAATCGAGTTCAAACTTGAGGCGACAGGGCCCATGCCCGCCGCCTGAGGTTGAATCGTGATTGGACGGACTGCGCCGTAACGGAGCCGTGTGCTCCCGGCCGGCGCGACAAGCATCGCCGGACTCGTGCTCGACGCCGTGCTGCGAACATCTTCGCACTCCGCTTCGGGCCCGATGAAGCCGAGTCAATGCAAACATGGATCGGCGCGCGAAGCCCAAACAAGCGCGTCGATTCCATGTGACGTTCGCGACGCCCCGCGGCGCCGCGCGAAAACTGGTCAACCGTGCTGCGTTCAGGAGACTCCTCCATGAATTGACAAGCCAGGTGCCGACTCGCGGTTGTCTCTTGTCCTGTGTGGGGGCATGGAGGTCAATGTCGCGTTGCAGTCGTATACAACCGCATCGAATTCACAAGGAGATATCGATGTTGAAGATGGGTTCAATCGTGACGGCGCTGTTCGTCGTCGGGGTCACGGGATGGTTCAGTAGTGCTCGCGCCGCCACGGTCGACGGGCAGGTCACCGCTTCGGACGGATACACCGAAGTCTTCAGCGTGACGTGGACCATTTCGGGCATGATGGGGGAAAACCTGGGAACCATCGTCGGCGGAACGCTCTGGCAGCAGCGCAACGCCGACGGCAAGCTCACCAACTTCGCCATCCGTCTGCCCAAGGGCTACGTCGACAACAGCTACGGCGTGAACACCGTCGGCACCTACGGCGGCATGGGCGGCGGGACGCATACCTTTGATGACCTGCTCGGGTCCGACCATGTCGTCTTCGACATCGTCGATATGAACGACAACGTCGTGCTGGAGTTCACCGCCGACTACATCGCCGCGATTCTCAACAGCGCTTCCAGCGGTATGGACGGCATGGATGGCATGGACGGCATGGGCGGAACGACGACGGCCGATGCGTACAAGTCCGCCGGCGTTCTGAACAATGGTGAAGACCATCCCACCGGCGGCGTGATCGACGACAAGGCCGACGGCGACAAGGTCGCGGCGACAAGCACGCTGGCCATGCAGGTGCCGCTGGTGGCGTCGTCGCTGGAGCACAATCTGGCGGTGTACGGATTTAACGCGGGCGGACTCGATCTGCTTCAGGACTCGCCGCCCGTGCTCGTGGACATCAACAATGAGCCGATTCTCGACGCCTTCGGCAACTACCAGATCGACGGCGACGCGGCGACCAAAGCGTTCTGGGCGAACTGGGAATTCGCGGTGATTTACGAAGTGCAGATCGATCCGAGCAAGTTCACCGGCGGGATGCCCATCAACGCGCTGCCCGTCGACAGCCATGCTTCACCGGCCAAGACCGAGGGCTCATTGACGGATCCGATTCCCACGCCGATTCCGACGACCGTGCCTGAGCCGACGTCACTTGCGCTGCTGGGCCTGTCCGCATGGGCGCTGCCGCGGCGTCGTCGCGCCCGCCGCGCCGCTTAAGGCGCGGTCGCCTTCGAGCGTTCATAGCGGGCGATCCGCGCATGAAGCTCGGCGGCAAGTTCCGATTGTCCTGAACCGCGGGCCAGATCGTACGCCCGGAGCGCCACCCGGAGCGCCGCGTCGATCTGGCCCGCGGCTTCATGCGCCTCCGCCAGCGTGTCCAGGTACGCCGCATTGCGCTGACCCGTCAGTTCGCACGCACGCTCGGCCATCGTGACCGCCTCCGCCGGCGTCCCCAACTCCGGCTTGCCGGCCGTCGCGAGGATCCAGGCAAGATTGTTCAATGCCTGATCGAGCGTCTTGTCCAGCGCGATCGCCCGACGGTAATGGCGCACCGCCTCGTCGACCCGCCCGAGCTTCGCGAGCAGTTTCGCCAGATTGTGATGCGCCAGCACGTGATCGGGCTCGATGCGCAGCACCTGCGCGTATTCCGCCGCCGCCTGTTCGTTCGCCCCGGCGTCGCGCAGCAGCGAGGCGAGATTGAAGTGATCGATCGCGCTATCGGTCAGCACCTTGACGATCTGCGCATTGAACGCGATCGCCTCGCGCATGCGTCCCGCCTCGACCATCTTGGTCGTCGCCTGCCGAAGCCGCGCAACCGCCACCATGATCCACGGATCATGCGGATTGAGCGCCGCCGCCTGCCGGAGCATGTCCATCGCCCGGTCAAGCTGATTCCGCTCAAAGGCGAGCGTCACGCCGTGCGTGAGTATCCGCGCCTCGATGTACCGGCGACTCCGGGCCTTGATCTCCGCCAGCTTCGCCTCCCCGGCTTGATCGTCCGTCAGAAACGCCATGTCCGTCGTCCGGGCGTCGAGCAGCGCGTGGACCAGGTCGCGCGGATCCTTCCGTGTGAACTCCGTGCGCGGCGCGGAGAACTCCAGCAGCGCATTGTCATCGGTATGCATCGGCGCCTCGCCGGCGAAACGCATCGCCCCGTCGCGCTCGGTGACCAGGTTGCCGAGCAGGTCGGCCACGGACTCGATATGCAGGATCTTCATGTCGGCCGCGAGCCGAGGATCGGCGATCCGTCCGGCGAGCAGGGATTCGTCGACGCGCATCGGTCCGCGCGAACCGACGAGCATGAACTCCGTGAACCCGGTCGCGGACCAGATTGTCATGTCGTCGAATGTTCGGCCAAAGGACTGCACGACCGAACGGAACACGTCCTTGTCCACCGACGACGCCTTGAGCCAGACGCACATCATGCCCCGATCGTTGAGTCGGTCGTAGCAGTTCTGGAAGAACTCGCGTGTGAACAGGTCCGCCACGCCGGCCGTCGCCGGGTCCGACGGCTGGGAAATGATGATGTCGTACTTTCGGTCGGTGAGCGAAAGGTAATTGCGCCCGTCCGTGATGATCAGCCGCAGGCGCGGATCGTCGAGCACATGGCGATTGACGTCTTCAAAGAGCCGCGTGGCGTCGATGACGGACTCGGAAAGCTCGACGCAGTCGAGCGAGCGGACATCGTGTCGCGCCGCGGCGTCGAGCGTCACGCCGCTGGCGAGACCGATCTCCAGCACGTCGCGCGGATCGGGATGGAGCAGCAGCGGGATATGCGCCAGCAGCCGCTGCTGCGCCTCGCCGCCGCGCGATTTGGCTTCGACCCGCCCGTTCGTCAGAAGCGACAGCACGCCCGAAGCGTCGCGATTGACGGCCACCGTCGACGTCAGCCCCTCGTGATAGAAGATCGTCTGCTCCGATGAAACGATCTTCTGCAGCGCCGCATGCGACCGGGCCGCGTTGGCGTCGAGCCACACCGCCTGTACGAACGGCCCGAAGCTCATCTTCGCCGCATCCCACCGCGGAATGACCGTCATCGCGAGCAAAAATCCCGCCGCCGTCAGACCGCTGACCATCAGGCGCCGACGGGCCGCCGCAGCGGACGATGCGAGCAGGTAAGCACAACCGATGAGCACGCTCAGCGACACGGCGGCAAAGATCGTGTACTGGATGCCCAGCCAGGGAATGAGCATGAATCCGCCCAGAAACGAGCCGATGATCGTGCCGATCGTATTGGATCCATAGACCGCGCCGACGGAGCGGCCGACAGCGTTGGACCACTGAGCGTAGGTCCGCGTCACCAATGGAAACGCCGCGCCCATCAGCAGCGTCGGCGCCAGCATCACGCTCAGCACCAGACCCCACTCCGCCGCCTGAAGCACCCAGAACGAGCGGCCCAGCTCCGAGATCATCCCCGTCACGAAAAACGGCAACGTCCCCAGCAGCGGCACGACCAGCAGACTCGTCCCGCCGATCGCCATCTGGATCGCCGCCAGCACCCGCATCGGATGACGCACACGATCCACGAAACGCGCGCAGATCATCGACCCCAGCGCCAGCCCGAGCACGAAGGCCATCAGAATCAGACTGAACCCGTACACGCTCGAGCCGATCATCAGCGTCAGCACGCGTGTCCACGCCACCTCGTACAACATCGCCGCCAGCCCGGACAGCGCATACCCGATGAGCAGCACGGTGACGGCGCGCCGGCTCAGTCGATCGGCGGCGTCGGTCGTTGAAGCGCTGCCGGCCTCCAGTTCATCCGCCGGCGGCGGTTCGTCGACGGCGCCGAGGCGGGCGTGCATAAACAGGCCCGCGGCACAGATGAGCAGGTTCACAGCGGCGGCGACGCAGATCGTTCGCCAGAGTCCGACGGCGGGGATAAGCCACATGCCCGCCAGCGCCGTGCCGACCACCGCGCCGAGCGTGTTGAACGCATAAAGTCGTCCTGCGGATCGGCCGGTCTGATCGACGGAGCGGACGAACCAGCGTGTGAGCACGGGCAGTGTGGCGCCCATCATCGTGGCGGGCACGATCAGGATCGCCGTGCAAAGCAGGAAGCGCACGATCGTCAATCCGGTCTGCGAGCCGTAGGTCACGGCGTACGCGGCGCGGTAGATGGGACCGACGGCGTGAATGAGCCAGGGCAGCATCAGACAATAGATGCCGACGACGCCTTCGATGAGGGCGAAGACGCGCAGCGGGTCACGCCGACGATCGATGATGCGTCCGCCGAGGTAGCTGCCCGCCGCCAGCCCGGCCATGAAGACGCACAGAACCGTGGCGATCGAGTACGTCGTGTTACCCATCACCAGTCGCAGCAGCCGGGTCCATGCCACTTCGTGCATGAGTCCCGCCGCACCGGACAGCAAAAACACCGCCAGCACCGCGCGCCGCGTCCAGGTCATCCGATAATCATTCCGTTCCGACATGACATCGCCCACAACAGTCCCATACGGATCTCAACTCTCGTCGGGTTCACATCATATCATCGAACCACAATTCGCCCCCCATAAGCGCCTGAAATGATTTGGATTGATATCAATGCACGATACCCTGGCCCCGAAATGGTTCAATGAATATGAAAATGTCCGGATCGCGCGATGGCACCAGACGCGAGCGCTCTACGTCGCCGTCAACGCTTTAATGAAGCCTCGTCGGTGATGACGAGGAAAGGCGGACAGCGGCAAGGACATTGAAGTCTTCAGCGCGGAAGATCTGGCGGCGATCTATGACGATCCCGAACCGGGGATGGCTGACACCTGGCGTCTGCTGACGCAGACGTGCCTGCGGGTGGGCGAGTTCATCTGGCTCCGCAAGGAGGATGTCATCCATGATCCTGCCGGCAGGGCTATGGCGCTGAACATCTGCAAGAAGGTCTGCCCGTTCACGCAGCAGTTCTGGCAACCCAAGCACGGCCGCGAACGGATCGTTCCGATCACTGGCGAAGCGGCGGCCATCGTGATGCGGGCACTGGCGACGTCCCGCGGACCGTGGCTCTTCGAGCCGGCCGATTCCCCGTAGTCCGGTTCGGCTCAATGGACGTACGGCCGACTGCTGCGTCGGCTTCATGTGCGGCTCGACGCCGCTGGCATCGCCCGGACGGGACCGCATCGGTTCCGCCACACCGGCGCGACGCTTCTGGCCAACGATGCGAACATCCCCATCGCCCAGCTCAAGGAGTTCCTCGGTCACAAGGACCTGAAGATCACCCAGCGCTATCTGCATCCGCGCCCCGAGCATATTCAGCAGACCATCAGCCGCGTCGACTTCACCCGTCTCACCCGGAACAACCCCCTGCCCCCGGAAACCCCGGAAACCCCGGAAACCCCGCAAGCCCCGGAGCCCCCGGAAGCGATGAAGGCAGGAGCGGCGTCATGAGTCCGCAGCAGTGCATCATTGATGCAGCTCACCGACGCAGGCGCCTCGGCGTCTTGCACCCCCCGTTCGCTTCACCACGGAGCACCCCACAAAACAGTCAACTTCCAGACAACCTGGAAATTCACACTGGCGGCCTCGCAGCATAACCTTGCGCTCGAAAGGAGCTTGCAAATGTGTCACGCAGATGAAAGTAAAAAGCCCACGGCTTCAAACCGTGGGCTTCGTGGTTTTGAACTTTCACTTCCGGGGGTTCAGCCCTTGGCTTTCTTGTAGTTTTCCGCGACCTGCTCCCAGTTGACGACGTTCCAGAACGCGGCGATGTAGTCGGGGCGGCGATTCTGGTAGTTGAGGTAGTAGGCGTGCTCCCAGACGTCCAGGCCGAGGATGGGCTTGCCTTCGCAGCCGGCGACGGCGGCGCCCATGCGCGGATTGTCCTGATTGGCGGTCGAGCAGACGGCGAGCTTGCCATCCTTGACGACGAGCCACGCCCAACCGGACCCGAAGCGCGTCGCGGCGGCGTTGGCGAACGCCTCCTTGAACTTCTCGAAGCCGCCCAGTTCCGTGTCGATCGCCTTGGCCAGGTCGCCGGTCGGTTGACTGCCGCCGCCCTTTTTCATGACCTTCCAGAACAGCGAATGATTGGCATGCCCGCCGCCGTTGTTGCGCACCGCGCCGCGCTTGGCTTCGGGAATCTTTGACAGATCGCTGATCAGCTCATTGATGCAGTCGGGCACGGTCATGCCCTCCAGCGCCTTGTTGACGTTGTTGACGTAGGCGGCATGGTGCTTGTCGTGGTGAATCTCCATGGTGCGCGCATCAATATGCGGCTCCAGCGCGTCCTTGGGATACGGAAGATCGGGTAGTGTGTATGCCATGATCGAACTCCTTTGTTGATAAAGGGAATGTTTACTCACCCTAAGTGAGTCCGGTAAAGCGGTCAAGTTGCGGCGGCGACGATGGCGGCGATCAGGCCGTCGATGTTGTACGTCGTCGCTTCGATGTGCACATCAAGCCCGAGGTTACGTGCGGTCTGCGAAGTGATCGGGCCGATGCTTGCAATTTTTACAAATTCGAGAATTTCACGATCTTTCCCGAGTAATTCCACGAAGTTGCTTGCGGTCGAGCTGCTGGTGAACGTCACGTAGTCGACTTTCTTTTCGCGCAGCGCTTCGATCACCTCGTCCGGCAGCGCCGCGGACGTCTTCGTTTCGTAGATCGACACATCATCGACGCTCGCCCCCGCATCGGCGAGCTTCTGCGCCAGCACCGGCCGCGCGATGTCCGCCCGCAACATCAGGATGCGCTCCCCGGCGACCGGGCCCTGCGCGATCAGGTCGGCGGCGAGCGACTCGGCGACGAACTGGGTCGGCACCAGGTCCGGGCGAAGTCCCATCGCGCGCATCGCGGCGGCGGTGGCGTCGCCGATGACGGCGATCTTCACGCCCGCCAGATGCCGCGCATCGAGGGTCAGATGATCGAGCCGCTCGCGCAGCGCCGCCACGCCGTTGACGCTCGTGAGAATCAGCCAGTCATAGTCGTTGAGATGACGAATGACGCTGTCGATCGGCGACCAATCAGCGGGGGGCACGATCTCGATCGTCGGTGCTTCGAGCACGCCGGCGCCGAGGGCTTCGAGCTTCATGCGCAGCTCCGACGCCTGATGACGCGTGCGCGTGATGAGCACGGTTTTGCCGAAAAGCGGGCGCTGCTCGAACCATCGCAATGCGCCATCGGGGTCGACCGCGACGACGGGGCCGATGATGATGATCGCCGGGGCGCCAAGGCCCGCCGCTTCGACTTCGGCGGCGAGTTGGTCGAGTGTGGTGCGAAGCGAGCGCTGATGCGGATGCGTGCCCCATTGGACGACGCCGGCGGGCGTCTGAGGTGACACGCCCCGGCTCGTCAACGCATCGACGATGATGCCGAGCCGGCCCATGCCCATGTAAAAGCACAGCGTCCCGCCGGTCTGCGCGAGTTTCGCCAAGCCGTCATAGTCGATCTGCGTTTCGGGCTTGGTGGGGTCTTCGTGACCGGTGATGAACGTCACGGTCGTGGCGACCTGTCGATGGGTCACGGGGATCCCGGCGTAGGCGGGGCCGGCCATGGCGGCGGTGATGCCCGGCACCATCTCGACGCGCACGCCGCGCTCGTAGAGATACATCGCCTCCTCCGACCCGCGTCCGAACACGTAGGGGTCGCCCCCCTTGAGCCGCACGACGGTCTTGCCGGCGAGGGCCTTCGCAGCGAGCAGGGCGTTGGTCTCGTCCTGCGTGAGCTTATGGGACTTGGCCCGCTTGCCTGCGTCGATGAACTCGACATCCGGCCGGGCCTGCGCGAGGAGCACGGGATTGGCCAGTGCATCAAAAACGATGACATCCGCCGTGCGGATCAACTCGGCGGCCCGGACGGTCAATAACCCCGGATCGCCCGGGCCGGCGCCGACGAGGTAGACGATGCCGCGGTTTTGGGCAGGTGATTTCGATGGGTGGGACGGTTGACTCATTATTTTTCGCGCCGGGTGTTAAGGCAGGTTAACTGTGCCGGTTGTTCGGTCGATGGTGACTGTGAGACCGGAGCACACCGCTCCGTCAGGTGAGGCATCCATATGGTAAACGCTACCGAAAAACTTGCCATCGTGCCTGATCGTGATTCGGATGTTCCCGAGCCGACCGTCTATCGGTTCGACCGCCGCCGCGATTTGCGTCATGACCTTGGCGGCTGCGTGACCGCGCTTCGCCGGGATCATGAAGTCAACGCCTACCGCCATCCCGTCTGCTCGCTGCGCCTGCGCAACATGTCCGAAGGCGGACTCGGCGTCATCAGCGATGTGCCGCTGGGGTCCGAAGAGCGCATCGCCGTCTACTTTCAGCCGCACGGCTCCGACACCGGGTTCGAAATGTTCGGCCACGTCGTCCGCTGCCTGCCCGTCCGCACCGAAGACGCCAACGAATCCCCCCTCGCCACCGGCTACGAGATCGGCATCCGCTTCGATCCCCCCGCCGCGGCCTGACACAGACCTGCCCGTTCAAGAAAGTCGGGAGAAGATGAACGACGGCCGAAAGGCCGTCGTTTTTATTGGCGCGGATATCCGATGGACGGTTAGATGCACATCTTGGGTGCGAATCGTGATTGTTTAGCCGCGACCCGCAGGGGAGCGCGACCGGAAGCGCTCCCCTGCGGGTCGCGGCTAAACGGGGACCTACACCAAATCAAGCACCTTCGGCAGGACCGCCTTCATTTCCTCGTAGGATTCCTCCAGCGCCTGGGGGCTGACGCGGACGCCGGCGATGACGTTCATGAAGTTGGTGTCGCCGCCCCAGCGGGGGACGAGATGCACATGCAGATGACCGGGGAGGCCGGCGCCGGCGCAGCGGCCGATGTTGACGCCGATGTTCACGCCCTGCGGGTTGAACGTCGTCGCAATCACGCGCTCGGCGAGGACGGTCAGGTCCATCAGGGCGTGACGATCGGCGGCGGACAGGTCGGGCAGGTCGGCGATGTGGGCGTTGGGCGCGACGAGGAGGTGGCCGTTCGTGTAGGGGTAGCGGTTGAGGATGATGAACCCGGCTTCGGCGCGGTGGAGGACGAGCAGTTCGGCATCGCGGTCCGTCGCCGTCTGCGCTTCGCAGAGGAAGCAGCGGGGGGCATCGGAGATGTCGGGCTCAGCGGAGCCGAGGCCCTTGATGTAGTTGATGCGCCACGGCGCCCAGATGTTTGGCCATTCCATGAGCGACAGAATACGTCAACCGACGACGCTTTCCAACAGCCCCTCAAACTGCTCGCAGCAGACCTGATGTTCGTAGCTCTGCTCGAAGGCGGCGCGGGCGTTGCGGCCAAGTTGTTCGCACTCGGCGGGGTTGTCGGCGAGGCGGCGAAGTGCGGCGACGAGACCGGCGCTGTCATCGCCTTTGAGCACGAAGCCGGACTCGGCGGCGCGGAGGTCCAGGGCGGTGTCAGCGTCGGCGGGGCCGAGGAAGATCGCGGCGCGTCCGGCGGCCATGATGCCGTAAAGCTTGCTCGGTACGGCGGTGCCGGTCATGCCATTGCGCAGCGTCACCAGATGCACATCCGCCGCACCGAGCGTTTCGCTCAGCCCGTCGCGCGGCTGATACGGGAGCTTGAGGCACGGCTCGGTGATCTCCTCAAGCCGGCGACCGGACCCGATGAACACGAAGGCGAATCGCGGATCGTTCGCCAGTTCGCGCATCGCGGCGCGGACGGCGTCGAAGGTATGGATCAGGCCGGCGTTGCCGGAGTACATGACGACGAATTTGCCGTCGAGTTTCTGATCACGGCGCAGGGGCGAGGCGGCGGCGTCGATGACGCGAATCTGATCGGCCCGGCTCCACGGCGGAATCACCACGATGCGCTCGCGCTCCACGCCTTTTTCCGCGAGCCGATCCTTCATCGCCTCGCCGAGCGCGACGGTGGCGTCGGCCCGGCGGAAGTGCAAGGCGTTGAGGAAATGCAGGAAGCGCCAGGCAGGATGCTTTCGGCTCCAGATGCCCAATTCGAATTCGACATCGGGGTGCAGGTCCATCGCCCAGCAAATATGTTTCGTCCGCACGAACGTCGCGTAGAGTCCGATCAGCGGCGGCGTCGTCAGCGTGACGATCGCATCGAAGCGATCGCCGTGCGCGAGCATCCATCCGCCGCACAATAGATGAAACGCGGCATAGTCCACAATGCGCCCGAGCATATTCGACTTGCCGAAGCCGGGGGCGGAAAGGCGATGCACATGCACCCCGTTGAGCGTTTCCTCGCGCGGCGTCGGGCGGGCGGTGCCGTCGTCATATTTGCCCCGACTGCACAGCACATGCACTTCATGCCCGTGCGACGCCAGATGCTCGGCGAGGTCCGCGAGAATCTGAGCCGTGGCGGCGAAGTCGGGGGCGTAGAACTGATTGACGAAAAGGAGTTTCATGGTGAGAGGGGGAAGGGGGTTGGGGGAAGGGGGAAGGGGGTGCTTTCCCCCAACCCCTTTCCCCCATCCCCTCTCCCCATTATCCGTATCGCACTTCGCGCACGCTGTCCTGCTGTTTGTACCATTCGATCGTGCGCTTCAGGCCTTCTTCAAATCCGACCTGCGCCCGCCAGTCGAGCATCCTTTCCGCGCGGCTCGTGTCGAGACAGCGCCGCGGCTGGCCATCGGGCTTGGTGGCGTCCCATTCGATGCGCCCCCGGAAGTCACACAGACGCGCGATGAGTTCCACGAGGTTTTTGATTGTGATCTCCTGACCCGTGCCGAGATTGATCGGCGTGGGGTCCTCCATTTTTTCCGCCGCGACGAGAATGCCCTCCGCCGCATCATCGACGTAGAGAAATTCGCGCGAAGCGCTGCCGGTGCCCCAGCAGGTGATCGCTTCATCGCCGCGCTCGGCGGCGTCGACGCACTTGCGGATCAATGCGGGGATGACATGGCTCGTATGCAGATCGAAGTTGTCCGCCGGGCCATACAGATTGACCGGCACGACGACGACCCCCGGAAACTGATACTCGCGGTGATAGCCGTCGAGCATGACGAACAGCGACTTTTTAGCGATGCCGTACGGGGCGTTCGTCTCTTCGGGATACCCGTTCCAAAGCTCTTCCTCGCGGAAGGGGACGGGCGTGAATTTCGGATAGGCGCAGACGGTGCCGGTCTGCACGAACTTGCGAAGTCCGCGCCGGCGGCCATGCTCGATGAGGTGCAGGCCCATCGCCATGTTCGCATAGAAAAAGCGCCCCGGATGATCGCGATTCGCCCCGATGCCGCCGACTTCCGCGGCGAGGTGAATCACCACGTCCGGCGAAAGATCGTCGTACATCCGCGCGACGTCCGCTTCCTCCGTCAGGTCGTAGTCGCAGCGGCGGGGCACATCAATGCGGGTGCATCCGCGCTGGCGCAGCTTTTCGCAGACGACCCGGCCGACGAAGCCGGCGCCCCCGGTGACGGTGACACGCAGATTGCTCCAGGGGATCATGACTGGTCGTGTCCGAAGGTGGCGGGAAGAACGTGACCGGCGTCGCGCAGCGTCCGCTCGCGCGCCGCAAGCTCCATGTCGGCGTCGACCATCATGCGCACCAGCTCATCGAAACTCACTTTGGGTTTCCATCCGAGCTTCGCCTTCGCCTTCGTCGCGTCGCCGAGCAGGAGGTCCACTTCGGTCGGCCGCATGTAGCGCGGGTCCTGTTGCACGAAATCCTTGTAATCGAGGTCGACCGCGCCGAAGGCCTTTTCGAGGAACTCGCGGACGGCGTGCGTCTCGCCGGTGGCGGCGACGTAGTCGTCGGGCGTGTCCTGCTGAAGCATGAGCCACATCATCTCGACATAGTCCCCGGCGAATCCCCAGTCGCGCTTGGCGTCGATGTTGCCCAGATAGAGTTTGTCCTGAAGCCCATGTTTGATGCGTCCGACGGCGCGCGTGATCTTGCGCGTGACGAACGTCTCGCCGCGGCGGGGGGATTCGTGGTTAAAGAGAATCCCATTGCTGGCGTGCATGCCGTAACCTTCGCGGTAGTTGACGGTGATCCAGTACGCGTGCACCTTCGCCGCCGCATACGGGCTGCGCGGATAGAAGGGCGTGGTCTCCTTCTGCGGCGTCTCGATCACCTTGCCGTACATCTCGCTGCTGGACGCCTGATAGAAACGCACGGTCTTGCCGGTGTCGTCCTGATATTCGCGAATCGCTTCGAGGATGCGGACGGTGCCCATCGCCACGATGTCGCCGGTGTAGATGGGTGCGTCGAAGCTGACGCGGACGTGGCTTTGAGCGCCGAGGTTGTACACCTCGTCCGGCTGCGTCATGTCCAGCACGCGGCGGAGTCCGTTGCCGTCGGACAGATCGCCATAGTGCAGGCGAAGCTTGACGTCGGGCAGATGCGGATCGCGATACAGATGATCGATACGGTCGGTGTTGAAGCTGCTGGAGCGGCGGATCAGGCCATGCACGGTGTACCCCTTGCGGAGTAGAAGCTCCGCGAGGTAGGACCCGTCCTGCCCGGTGATGCCGGTGATGAGTGCGGTTTTATTGGTCGCGGACACGGAACCCTCCCAATCGGTCAAAGCGTGAATAAGGGTTCCCATTGTATCGGACGATCCGCCCGCAGGCATCAGCGGAGGGCACGCCGCATGTTGATTTCCCGTTCAGCGGCGGGATATTGCTCCGCGCGGCATTGCTACCCGCCGCGGCGATTCTTGTACGTCATCACCAGGTCCGCCGCCGCCGCTTCGTCCCATGTGACCGGTCGATTCTCCTCCTTCGCAGCGATCATCGTGTCCACCGTCGTTTCGATGTCGCCGCGGGCCAGGTGATGAATCTGCAGATCATGCAACGTTACCTCCAGCCCGGCCTTTTGCGACCGGATGTAGACGTACACGACCTTTCGCACAGGCACTTTCATCATGCGCATGGCCGCCAATTGATTGATAGGAACGCGCACGCCCGCCATCTGCGCCATCGCGATCGCGGGGATGACCGGAAGGTAGAACCACGCGAAAGCCAACGCGAGGACGATGAATATCCACGCACCCGCCGGGATCTGAAACGCGGCAATGGCGGCTTCCAGTGCCTTCAATTGCATGGGCATATCCTCAACATATAACCCGAAGCGATGGCGTGGCCCCGCCGCTAAGCAAATGCATCACGCCCGCTGCACGCGCACTTCGATGCCGTTGACCGCCGTGACTTTGACGCGTGTGCCGCGCTCCAGTGTGCCGCCGACGCTCATGCATTCGACCCGCTGCCCGTCGATCTGGCACATCCCCACCGGCCGAAGGTCCGATACCACTTCGCCTTCCTTGCCGACGAGCCCCTGCGGGTCCGCGTCGCGCGTCTTGTCATATTGGACCGTGTGCATCGCCGGGGCGTGCTCCGCCCGCAGGATCAGCAATCGCCCGACCGGCGTGTTGGGAAACACCTTCAGCGCCACATTGATCGCCGCCGGCACCGCGATCAGCGACGCCAGCAGCCCCACCATCCCCAGCGTCGCATCAATCCTGAACAGGCACACCACCGCCGCGATCAGCGACGCCAGCGACAAAAGCCCCAGCACGCCGTGGCTCGGCACGAACAGTTCGATCACGAACAACGCGATCGCCGCCATAATCAGTAAGCCCGCCCATGCACCCATGTTCACGCCTCCTCGACCACGATGTAGTTGCCGCTCACCTGCGTGATCCGCACCGTCTTGCCCGGCTCGATCCATCGGCCCGTGCACACCACGTCCACGAGTCGCCCGTCGAATTCCGCGCGACCGACCGGCTTGAGCTGCATCACCACGCGACCCGTCTGGCCCACTTGGACCTCCGGCGGGCGCGGCGTCGACGGCGAAGCGCTCCCGCTGGCCGCGCCCGGCGTCACGCCGGCCGTGAGCACCAGCCGGTTGGCGATCGGAATCCGCCCGAAATGCTTGGTCACGAAATAAAACCCCACCGCCGTCACCGCCATCGCCGCGACGATCGACAGCAGCCCCGTCTCGAGCATCGCCCACGTCCCCGGCAGCGTCGGGATCACGCCCGGCCCCGGCTCGCTCTGCACGAACGTCATCAGCAGCCCGATGAACATCAGCGCCAGTCCCGTAAAGCCCGTCACGCCGAATCCCGGAATCAAAAACAGTTCGATCATCAATAGCACGAACCCGATGGCGATGAGCACCAGGTCGATGACGTTGGCGAGTCCCGTCAGAAACGGCGCGCCGAACAGCACCGCCGCCGCGACGAGCGCGACCGCGCCCGGCAGCCCCACGCCCGGCGACTGCATCTCGACATACAGCCCCATCAGCATGATCACCACCAGCAGCACGCGCAGAACCGGATTCGTCAAAAGCGTCACCAAGTCTTCCGACCAGTTGGTTTCCTGACGCTCGATATCCGCCGTCGTCCCGCCCAGATACGCCGCAAGCTCTTCGTCCGTGTCGATCTGCTTTTTGGCGAATCCGTATTCGATCGCTTCCGCGCCGAGCATGGTCAAAAGGTGATCCTTGTCGAGCACCTTCTTGTCGATCTTCCATCCCTGATCCGCCGCCGGCGCCGGTGCGGCTTCCTTTGCCGCTTCCTCGGTCGGCTTCGTGTCGTCCGTCGACGTCTTCTCCTTCGTCTCGCCGGTGGGCGCGGTCAGATCGTAGAGGTGCAGGTCGTTGGCGGTGACGAATTTCGATTCGCCTTTCGCTTCGTTGGAGATGCGATACACCGCCGGGCCGAGCGTCACCATCGCCTCCGCCAGCGGCAGGGGGTACCCGTTGGCCGAGGCACTATCGCGGAACTCGGCGAGAATGTAGCTGTCGATCTTGGCGCGTTCGGTTTCGCCCAGACTCTGCATCCCCTGCGGTCCGACCATGATCGCCGCGCAGTCGCCGATCTTCGACCGGGCCGAGACGACAATCTCGTTGCACGCCAGCGAAATGAGCGAGCCGGCGGAGATGGCTTCGTGGTTGACCCATGCGACCGTGCGGATGTCTTTGAGATGCTTGAGGCGGGTCGAGATGTCGATGGCGCTGGAGACGAGGCCGCCGGGCGTTTGAATGTCGAGCACGATGGCCTTGGCGTTCTGGTTTTGGGCCAGCGTGATGCATCGCTCCAGGAAGTCGCGGGTCAGGTCGTTGATCTCGCCGTGGATGGGGACGATGACGATGGCGCGGCGGTCGGGCGTCGAGGCGGTTCGTTCCTGTGCCCCGGACCCCGATCCGATCGCCATCGCCGCCAGCAGCGCGAGCAGGATGAATCGGCGTGCGAACATGATGCGTCATTATATCGAAATGAACGCCTCGGGCGGACGCGGCGGGGGCGGGGTCGGGCGTTTGTGCCGCGCCGGCCGCTTGTCTTGCCGATTTCGCCACAAGGCCGTACAGTCACGCCATGGTCCGTTCACTTGTCGCCATCGCCGTCGGCGGGTCGCTCGGAGCGCTGGCGCGCTTCGGCCTGGCCCGATTCGCGCAGATCGCCTTCGGCGGCACCTTCCCCATCGGCACCCTCATCGCCAACCTCGTCGGCTGCGCCATGATCGGATTCCTCGCCATTTTCTTCGCCAACCGGGCCGGCACTTCGATGGGCGGACCGGCGATGCGCTCGGCCGTGATGATCGGCTTCATCGGCGCGCTGACGACGTTCAGCACCTACTGTTTTGAATCGCTCGATCTTATCGAAAAGCAGCGCTACGCCGCCGCCCTCGGCAACCTCCTCGGGTCCGTCGTGCTCGGCGTGCTGGCGGTGTACGTCGGCCTCGTGCTCGGACGCATCGCCTTTCCCCCATAATCTGACGGAGCCGATGCCATGCCCCATCAAAGCGTGCAGGCCGAACGTCTGACCATCTACCTCACCGAAACCGCATTCGACGGCGACCGACCGCTCTACGAATGGCTCGTCGAGCAGGCCCTGGCCATGAAACTCGGCGGCGCCACCGTCCGCAAAGCCGTCCTCGGCTTCGGCCAGCACCGCCGCATCCATCATCAGCACGTCCTCGCACTCTCCGACGACCTGCCCGTCATCGTCGAACTCATCGACACCCCCGACCAAATCGACGCCTTCCTCGCCCACTGCGCCGACGCGCTCGCCCAGCACACCTACATCCGCGAAAACGTCCGCTGGCACAAGCCCGCGTGATGGCGAAAATGACCAATGACCAAATCCCAATGACCAAGGAAGGAACGGCCTACGGCCTTCTATTTTGACATTGGTGCTTTGAACATTCCCTTGGTCATTGGTGCTTGGTCATTGGTCATTCCCCTCCGAATTTTCAAGCCGGTTCTTGACTCCACCCGATCCCTAACATTACACTACCGCCATACCCTCTTCTGGAGGTCCGGCAAGGATGCTGCGGGAACTGCATATCAACAATCTGGCGGTCATTGAGGATGCGGCCATCGACCTTCGCACCGGGCTCAACTGCTTCACCGGGCAGACCGGGGCGGGCAAGAGTCTGGTGATCGGGGCGTTCGAGATTCTGCTCGGGCTCCGCTCGGCCGGCGACATGCTTCGGGCCGGGGCTGACACCGGGCGCATCAGCGGGGTGTTCGAGCTGCGCGACCCGGCCGTGATCCGCGCGATCAATGAACTGGCCGACCTCGATCTGGACCCCCAACGCACGCCCGAACAACTGCTCATCACCCGCAAGCTCTTCGAGTCCGGCCGCACGTCCGTGTCGATCAATGGTCAACCCGCCACCGCCGGGATGCTCCGTGCCGTCGGCGAACTGCTCGTCGACGTGCATGGGCAGCACGATCATCAGTACCTCCTCAAGCCGGCCCATCAGCTGGTCATGCTCGACCGTTTCGCGCAGACCGAAGCGCTCCGCGAACAGTTCGGCGTCTGTCACCGCAAGCTGCATGACCTTCAGCACCGGCGCGACGAGCTGGCCGCGTCGCAGTCGCTGCGCCGCCAGCAGCTTGAGCTTTACGAATTTCAGGCCGGCGAAATCGACGCCGCCGAGCCGACGGCGGGGGAGTTCGATGAACTCTCATCGCGCCATCGCCTGCTCGCCAACCTCGAAAAAGTCATGCGCGACGCCGGGTCGGCCTACGCCGCGCTCTACGAATCGGAGGGCGCGGTCGTCGATCGATTGCAGACGGTCATGGGCGTGGTGAGCGAACTGAGCGAACTGGACGAGCAGATCGCGCCGGTGGCGGCGAGTTTGCGCGATGCGGCGGCGGTCGTGCAGGATGCGGCTTACGAACTGAGCCGATACCTCAATCGTCTCGACCTCGACCCCGCCGAGCTGGCCGAAGTCAGCGAACGGCTCAACGTGCTCAACCGGCTGATTCACAAGTACGGGTCCAGCTCGCTTGATGAAGTCATCGAATATCGCCGGCGGATTCAGGAGGACATCGACCGCCTGCGCGGCGAGAGCGAGGACCTGGCGTCGATCGACGAGCAGATGGCGCCGGTGCTGGCGGAGCTTCGCCGCGTTGGTGAGGAATTGTCATTGCGCCGCCGGGCCGCCGCCGAGAAGCTTTGCCCGCTGGTGGAATCGGAGCTCAACGAACTGGGCATGAGCGGGGCGAGATTCGAGGTGGAGTTCACCGGCCTTGATGACGCGGCCGAGGATGCGGCCAGCGGTTTCGACGCGGTGGAGATCATGGTGCGGACGAATCCGGGTCAGCCGGGCCGCCCGCTTCGCAAAGTCGCCAGCGGCGGGGAACTGAGCCGCGTCATGCTCGCCGTCAAATCGATCGCCGCGCAGGCGGATCGCATCAGCGTGCTGGTCTTCGACGAGATCGACGCCAACATCGGCGGGCGCATGGGGACCGTCATCGGCGACAAACTCCGCCGCCTCGCCGCGCATCATCAGGTCTTGTGCATCACGCACCTGCCGCAGATCGCCGCCTTCGCCGATCATCATCTGCGGATCAGCAAGTCCGTCGCCCGCGGGCAGACGCGCACGGATGTGCAGCCGCTCGCCGACGAGTCCGCCCGCATCGACGAACTGGCCGAGATGCTTACCGGCAAGAACGCCACGAACACGACGCGCCTCCAGGCCGCCGAGATGCTCAAGCTCGCCGCGACGCCGGCGGCGGAGCCCGCGGTCGTCGTGACCATCAAACGCCCGCCCGCCAAACGCAGCCGGTCCAGCGGGCGTAAGGCGGCGGTGGCATGACAAAAGTTGGTTCGACTTGACCAATAACAAATGCCTAATGCCTAATGACAAATGCATTGGTCATTAGGCATTAGGCATTTGTCAATGGTCATTGAAAGGCAAAGCCGTCGTGAACGGGCATGGTTAGAATCGGCCCTCGCGGGTTCTCCCGCCGGGACTTGCCTTTGTCAAAACGCCGCATATGAATGATCACAAGAAGCGGTGGGTGTCTGTCCGCTGGCGCGAAAGCCCGGCAGTTTCGCACACCCCGCCCGTGCTTCTTGACAGGACCGACCGTTAGTGGTTGATCTTCAGCCCGTTGAATCCCGCGGTGCGGCCGGCTGGTAACCGCGGGGCGTGACGGGCAACACAAATGGACATTCTGATCGCCGCATCGGGCCGTGTTGGCACGGTGGGCGATCCGTCTCGCCCGTCGCACATTGGATGCGCGGGCATTCACCACAGGAGGCCACCATGGCCGCTCAAAACACGCAGACCAAGCCCCAGACCCCCGCGCCCGCCAAGCCCGCCGCCAAGCCGCAGGCCGCCCCGGCTCAGCAGCCCTGCTCGACGCCCAAGAAGGGCAACGGCGGCTGCGGCTGCGGTCACTGATCCCGACCCCCCATTGGAGAAAGCTACGCGGGCGGCGCCTTGACCGGCGCCGCCTGTTATTTGCGCGGTTCAAATCCATGACAGCCCGGCCCGCTTGCGGTACGATGGCGATTCGTTCCCCCTATCGCATCTCACGGAGCCGGGCATGCTCGCAAAAACGCTTCAGCGCATCATCGATGACAAGCTCACCACCGCGCGCGAGGTCGGAGACCTGACGGGCGTGGCGCCGTCAACGGTGTACCGCTGGATCCGCGGCGAGAGCGAGCCGGACTTCAACGCCGTGCGTCTGCTCGTGCGCCATCTTCACAACCCGCTGGCCGTCGAAGCGCTCTTGAGCGCCTTCGTCGCCGGGACCGCCTGGCGCTGCTACAACCTCGAAGCCGAACTCGATGTCAACGCGGACGGGAAGATCGACATCGACGATGCGCTCGATTCGGCGATCGCCGCCGTGCGCGGCGCCGGCCGCTCGCTCTCGGCCGTCCGCAAAGCGAGCATCGACGGCGTCGTCGATCAGGACGAAAGCATCGAACTCGTCGCCATCCTCAACGACGTCATCCGCCAGTGCTCGATCACTCAGCAGGTGCTCGTCATCATGAGCGAAGGCCGCGGCCGGCGGAAACTCAAGTTGTCGTAATTCAGCGGACAGGCATCAGCGGTCAGCCGGAAGGATTGCTACGGTCTTGGCTGATACCTGACGCCTGACTGCTGACACCATCATTACGCCGAGAGCACCTTGAATTCCCCGGTGATCTTCTTCTCGAAGGCGTGAATCTGTTCGCCATGCTCGTTGAAGTGGCGGATGACGAAGCGCTGGGCGTTGAGGTGCATGTGGGTGAACCCGTTGGTGTTCAGGCCGAAGGCGGGGCGTTCCTTGTTCTTGAGTTCGCGGACGCCGGCCCCGCCGCCGCCGGAGACGACGAAGCTGGTTTTGAGGCCTTCAAGCTCCAGGTGCTGCATGTCATGATCGTGGCCGCAAAGGTAAAGCTGCACGCCATGTTCCTGAAGCAGCGGGGCCAGGTCGTCGACAAGTCCCTTCGTGTCGCCGTGCTGCCCGTTGGAGTAGACGGGGTGATGGCCGATGCAGATTGTCCACGGCGCGCGATCGGCGGCGAGCTGCGTCCTGATCCATTTCCACTGCTCGTCCGCCTCCGAGGGCTTGAGCGTGGGCCAGTGCTGACTTCCCGCCGGGGCGCCCAGTTCGTTCTTGACGCTGGGCAGATTCGTGTCGATGAACAGGAACGTCACCAGCGGCTTGCCGTCCTTGCCGGGCACGTCCATGCGGTACCACGGATGGGGCATCTTCCAGCGCGTCCCGGCCGTCTTGGTGTACGCGACCTGCACTTCGTTGTTGCCGGGCTGATCGCGGTAATCGTGATTGCCCAGCACGGCGGGGCACGGGCAGTCAAAGACGCTCTTGGGATACATCTTCTCGAATCCGCTTTCCCATCGCTCGGACTTGAGCCCGCCGGGCATCTTCCCGTAGAAATTGTCGCCCAGCAGCAGCAGCCCCGTCGGCTTGACCTCAAGCTGCTTCAGATACCCCGCCATCATCTTCGCCACCTGCGTCTGCGCCTTGCTCGCGCTGCCGAAGTCGCCGATGGCCAGCCAGTGCAGATCGTCCGCCGCCGCGATGTCGGCCGCGCTCAGCTTCCGCACATCGAGATTCATCGCAAGCAGGGCGCTTGAGCAGAAGAGCGTCTTGAGCATGCGACGCCGCGTCCACAGATGCGCCTGAACATCCGATTGTGCGAGTTTGGCCGAACGAGTCATGATCCTTCCTTTACTGGGAGATTGCTACGGGGCGGGCGGGTGCTTTTCATCCATCCATGCGGGCTTGGGCACGGGGAACACGGTGGCGACGAACATCAGAGCGCCGAGCACGATGACGAGCGTCGGCACTTCCTGATCGAAGCTCAGGTGCCCCGTCTGCCGCATCACCGACAGCACCGAGGCGACGATCATGAAAGGACCAACGACGATCGACAGCTTGTTGATGCCGCCGAGCACGATCGTCAGAATGCCGACGATCGCCAGCAGGATGGTCCATACCCAATCGACGCCGCGGATGATGTGCATGTTGTTGAGCAGCCACGCGATGCCCAGCGCGATCGTCAGCACGGAAGCGGTGATCCATCCTTTTTTCGATGAGTCCATCGCGGCTCCGCTTCTCTAGTTGCGTTGGGCATCGCCGACCGTCAGCGTCACGGGCTTGCTCATCTGCTCCGGCGGGGGGGCGAACGCGCTGGCGGCGGGGCGGTGCTCGGCCCAGTTGCTCACGCGCGTGTCCGGCCCGTCGTGTTCATGCGTCTTCAAAATCCGATACGCATTGTCGCGCTGCGCCGGGACGAAACCGGCGTCGCGGATCAGCCGGCAGATGCTCGCTTCGTTGAGGCAGTACGTCGTCCCCGCCGAGCTGACGACGTTCTCCTCCATCATGACGCTGCCCATGTCATTGGCCCCGAAGAACAAGCCGATCTGTCCGATCTTCGGGCCCATCGTGACCCACGAGCTGCCGATGCTGTGAATGTTGTCGAGGAACAGGCGGGCGATCGCCTGTGTGCGGAGATAATCGGTCGCGCCGGCGAGGCGGATCATGCGATTGTGATGCGGCGCGATTTTCTGGCACGCCGCCTTGTCCGTCGGGTCCACGTCGCCGCGCATCACCGCCTCGGCGAGCACGTCGCCGGGGAACGGCTCGCCGCTCTCGCGGTCGAAGCGCGGCAGCTTGCCCAGCGGCGTGTTGTCGGGCTGGAACGGCCAGGTGATGAAGCTCATGTAGCGCCCCGGCCAGCGCTTTTTGATCGCCTCGTCCTGTGCCTCGCGGATCATCTGCATGTGCATCATGCGGTCGGCGATGCCTTCGATGTGGCCGAACATCATGGTGCTGGAGGTGTTCATGCCCAGTTGATGCCCGGTGCGCATCACGTCGAGCCACTGCTCCCCGCTGGCCTTGCCCTGGCCGATGCGGCGGCGGACATGGGGCGGAAAGATTTCGCCGCCGCCGCCGGGGATGCTCGCCAGCCCCGCGTCCATGAGCCGGCGCATGATCACCGCGAGTTTTTCGAGCCACGTCGCGCGGTCCATCGTGTGCCCCTCGCCCGGCGCGGTCGTGGGGAACCCTTCGATGTCGCACACGGCCGTGAACTCGACGAACTCGGGGGGGCTGAAGGCATGCAGATGAATGTTCGGGAACTCGGCCCGCATCGCCGCGAGCATGTCCTCGTACCAGCTCAGCGGCAGGCCCGGGTGCATCCCGCCTTGCAGAAGCACCTGCGTCCCGCCGATGTCCGACAGCTCGCGCAGCTTGTCGTGAAGCTGTTTCGTGTTGAGGACGTACGCTTCGGTGTCGCCTTCCTTGCGGTAGAAGGCGCAGAACGTGCAGCTTGCGGAGCAGACGTTGGTGTAGTTGACGTTGCGGTCGATGACGTAGGTGCGGACGCGGTCGCCGTGCAGCCGATTCGCCACGGCCGCGGCCCACTCGCCCAGATCATGCAGTTCCGCATGCAGGTACAGATCGAGGGCCTGCGCGGCGGTGAGCCGGGCTTCGCCGGCGATGACCGCGTCGATATTCAGGTCGGGGAAGAGCATCGTCATCGGGCGATATTCTAGCAGCGCCCGCAAGCGTTCGCATCGGACCGAGGCGGGGGGACTTAAGTCCCCCCGCCCCCTACAATGTCCGCTCCCGCACTCTGGAGCATGCAAGTCATGGACTGGTTTCAATATCGCGACGGCCAACTGTTTTGCGAAGAGGTGAACGTCGATGAGCTGGCCGGCAAGGTCGGCACGCCGCTGTATGTTTATTCCCGCCGCACGCTCGAGCATCACTACGACCAGATCGCCAAGGCCTTCGCCGAGCTTGATCCGCTCATCTGCTACTCGATCAAAAGCTGCGGGAACATGCACATCGTGAAGCTGCTGGCGGAGCGGGGCGCCGGCATGGACGTCGTCAGCGGGGGCGAACTGCACCGGGCGCGTGCGGCGGGCGTGCCCATGAGCAAGATCGTCTACGCCGGCGTGGGCAAGACCGACGCGGAAATCCGTCAGGGACTCGATGCCGGCATCGGCTACTTCAACATCGAATCCGAAGCCGAATTCGAGAACATCTCGGCGATCGCCCGCGCCGCCGGTCAGCACACGCAGGCCGCGCTCCGCGTCAACCCCGATGTCGCCGACCCCAACACGCACGCCAAAACGACGACCGGCAAGAAGGAAACGAAGTTCGGCGTCGACATCGACCGGGCCCGCCGCTTTTTCGAAAAGTATGGTCACGATGCGCACTGCCGCCTCCGCGCGATTCATCTGCACATCGGTTCTCCAATCTATTCCGCCGAACCTTACGTGCTGGCCATCAAAAAAGCCCTCGACCTGATCGCCGACCTGCGCGGCAAGGGCTACACCATCGACGCCATCGACATCGGCGGGGGCTACGCCGCGGACTACGAATCCGGCAAGTCGCCTTCGTATGACACCTACGCCAAGGACATCGTGCCGCTCCTGCGCGGGCAGGGGCTCAAGGTCATTCTCGAACCCGGCCGCACCATTGCCGCCAATGCGGGCATCCTGCTTTCGCGCGTGCTCTACGTGAAGACCGGCGGGCGCAAGAAGTTCGTCATCGTCGACAGCGGGATGCACCACCTTGTCCGCCCCGCGATGTACGACGCGTTCCACTTCATCTGGCCCACGAACGTCGCCCCGCAGCAGGTCCCCGCGAAGCGCGCCGCCGATCCGGGCAACACCGGCCTCGAGCCCGCCGACGTGGTGGGCCCCATCTGTGAAACCGGCGACGTGCTGGCGAAGGATCGGCTCATGCCCATGGTCGCGCGCGGCGACCTGCTGGCGATCTTCACCGCCGGCGCCTACGGCATGGTCATGGCCTCTCACTACAACACCATGCCCAACCCCGCCGAGGTCCTCGTCGCCGGCGACAGCGCGACCATCATCCGCCGCCGCGAAACCTACGACGACCTCCTCGAAGCCGAACGCCGGACGCAGCCGGTCTGACGCCGCGGCTATAATGTCGCGTCCGACGGAGTGACGCCATGACCATCCTCGAACGCATCAAGCACGACATCGAGCAACTGCCGTTCGAGCAGCGCGCCGAACTGATGGCGTGGCTGCACGGCTGGTCCGACGATGCGTGGGACGAGCAGATGAAACGCGACGTCGCGGCGGGGAAGCTCGACGATGTGATGAATGCGCCTGCGGCCGATGACCTGCGAGAGTTGGACGATCTGCTGTGAACGCCAAGACGACGCCCGCCTTCCGTCGCCTGCTGGAACAGCTTCCTCAGACGATTCAAGACACCTCACTGAAGCAATTTCGCCTCTGGCGCAGCGATCCGTTTCATCCGTCGCTCCACTTTAAGAAGATCGCCGGCAACGTCTGGTCCGTGCGCGTCACACGGGACGACCGGGCGCTGGCCGAGGTGCAAGGCGATACGGCGATCTGGTTTTGGATCGGTTCGCACAAAGACTACGACACCATGCTCCGCCAGGGACGGCGCTAATGGCTCTCTTACCCCGCCTCAAACCTCAAGCGCTTCACAACGCCGTCCGCGCCCTGCGGCATCGCAACTATCGGCTGTTCTTCTACGGGCAGGGCATCTCGCTCATGGGCACGTGGCTTCAGCAGGTCGCGCTGCCGTGGCTGACGTTTCGCATCACCGGCTCGGCGTTCATGCTCGGACTCGTCGGCTTTTTAAGTCAGGCCCCGATTCTCGCGCTGGGCCCGATCGCCGGCGTCGTCAGCGATCGCGTCCGCCGGCATCGCCTCATCATGGTCACGCAGACGCTGGCCATGATTCAGGCCTTCGTCCTCGCCGCGCTGACCTTGAGCGGGCACATTCAAGTGTGGCAGATCATCGTGCTGAGCATCACGCTCGGCTGCATCGCCGCCTTCGACATCCCCAGCCGCCAGGCCTTCATGCTTCAGATGATCGACGACCGGCAGGACATCGGCAACGCCATCGCGCTCAACAGCTCGCTGGTGAACCTGGCGCGCATGATCGGCCCGGCGATCGGCGCGGCCCTGATCGGCGTGGCCGGCGAAGGCGTCTGCTTCGCCATCAACGGCGCGACGTACATCGCCGCCATCGCCGCGCTCATGATGATGCGGCTCAATCCCGTCGCCATCGCCCGCAAAAAAGAATCGCTCTTCGCCTCGTTTCGCGATGGTTTTGACTTCACTTACGGTTTCCCCCCGATCCGGGCGCTGATGCTTCTATTGACCATGGCGAGCATCACCGGCATGTGCTTCACCACGCTCATGCCCGTCTACGCCAAGGACATCCTCGGCGGCGACGAATCGACGTACAGCTTTCTCATGGGCGCCTCGGGCCTCGGCGCGCTCATCGGGGCCGGCTATCTGACGATGCGCCCGGGCGTGCTGGGACTGGGCAAATTCCTGCCGATGGGCTGCGGACTGCTCGGCGTGTCGATGATCGTCTTTTCGATGACGAGCAACATTTACGTCGCCGCGCTGATGCGCTTGTTCGGGTCGATGGGAATCGTCACGCAGATGGCCGCCAGCAACACGATTCTTCAGACGGTCGTCGATGACGAGCGGCGGGGGCGCGTGATGAGCTTCTTCTCGATGGCGTTCATCGGCATGGCGCCGTTCGGAGCGCTGCTCGGCGGATTCCTCGCCGAGCCCGAACATCTGGGGCCGCGCTGGACCGTGATGTGCGTCGGCATCGTCTCGCTCGTCGCCGCCGGACTTTTCCTGACGCAGTTCCGCCGCCTCCGCGCCCTGATGCTCCCGGTGTACGCCAAGCTCGGCCATCACCTTCCCCAGCCCGTCGAGGTCGAAGCGGACGACGCCTGAGCCGCGACGCTTTGTGATAAACTTCCCGCATGGCCAAACAGCGCATCATCTCCGCCGCCCCCGTCGATGACATGGAGGACAAAGCGACGCAGACGCTGCGCCCGCAGCGGATGAACGAATACGTCGGCCAGCCCACGCTCGTCGAAAAACTCTCCATCGCGCTCCACGCCTCCAAACAGCGCGGCGAAGCCATGGAGCACGTCCTCCTGCACGGCCCGCCCGGCCTGGGCAAAACGACCCTCAGCCACGTCATCGCCAACGAAATGGGCGCCCACCTGACCGTCACCGCCGGCCCCGCCCTCACCAAGGGCTCCGACCTCGTCGGCACGCTCACGAAGCTGCAAAAACACGATGTGCTCTTCATCGATGAAATCCACCGGCTCCCCGTCGCGCTCGAGGAATATCTCTACTCGGCGATGGAGGATTTCAAGGTCGAGTTCGTCGTCGATTCGGGCATGCACGCCAAAACCATCACCCTCCCGCTCGCCCCGTTCACATTGATCGGCGCGACGACGCGCGCCGGTCTTCTGTCCGGCCCGATGCGCTCGCGCTTCGGCATCACGCATCACCTGGAGTTCTACTCCGAGCGCGACCTGCTTTCGATCCTCGCACGCAGCGCCCGCCTGCTCGGCATCGAAAAAGCTGCCGAGGATGCGCTGGCCATCATCGCCGCCCGCAGCCGCGGCACGCCGCGCGTCGCCAATCGTCTGCTCCGACGCGTGCGCGATTTCGCGCAGATCAAATGCGCCGGCCGATTCGACACCAAAACCGTCAACGACGCCCTGTCCCTCGAAGGCGTCGATGCGCTGGGCCTCGATGAAATCGATCGCATGTACCTGACCACCATCGCCGACATCTACCGCGGCGGGCCCGTCGGCCTCGAAGCCATCGCCGCCACGCTCAACGAAGACGCCGGCACGCTCGAAGACATGGTCGAGCCCTACCTGCTCCAGCTCGGCTTCCTCGCCCGCACGCGCCGCGGTCGTCAACTGACGCGCCGGGCCGTCGAACATATGGGCCTCTCCATCTCGCCCCCCGATGACGACGGGCTGTTTGAAGAAGCATGAAATTCGAGGCGCGTCACATCGTCGGATGCACCGTCATCGGCGGCATGGTCGGCGGAGCGATCTTCCGCGATCCATGGTCCGGCCCCGTCTTCGGTGCGTTCATCGGACTCATCATGGCCGTCTTCTTCGTCGGCCTCGTCGTCGTCGCACGCCGCGGGCAGCGCGGCCCCTGGCGTCGCCCCCTCGTCCCGATCCTCATCGCCGTCATCACCTTCGCCGTCCCCTTCAGCGTGATGAAGCTCATGTTCGACCCGCCGGTCTGGCTCCTCGTCCGCAAGGTCGTCGCCTCGCCCGTGCCCGCGTCGCTTTCGGAGGTGCGTAAGAAAATCGAGTACGACGGGCCGAACAATGTCTACATGATCCGCTTTCATGTCGCCCCCGCTGACGCCGCCGCGATCGTGAAGCTGCACGGCATGGTGCGCGTCGAGCCGAACCCGACGCTGCTTGCGTCGTATCAGCAGGCGGCGAAGAGCCCGCCGCCGTGGTGGAACGTCGGCGGGCTGATCAATCCCGCCGTCGACCGCATTACGATCGGCGACTACCAGCGCGTCTTCCTCTACGATGCGGCGAACGAGCAGGGCTACCTCCTCGTGTTCGCCGTCGATCAGGAGTCCCTGACCAAGTGAATCGCGCGATCCTAATCATGCTGCTGCTGACCGCGCCCGCCTGTGCCGACGAGCAGCCGCACATCGAATACGGTCCGCCCGAGCATGTCGCCGATCTGGCCAACGAGCATCTGACCGAAGTGAGCGGTCTGGCGATCAGCCGCCTCGGTGAAAAAATCCTCTGGACCCACAACGACTCCGGCGACACCGCGACGATCTACGCCGTCGGCCCCGCCGGCGAAGACCTCGCCGCGTTCACGCTCCTCGGCGTCCGCGCCATCGACTGGGAGGACATCGCCTCCTTCAAACTCGGCGAAACATCCTGGCTCATGATCGCCGACACCGGCGACAACAACGAGCGTCATGCCGCCAGCCGCCTCATCTTCGTGCGCGAGCCCGCCGTGAAACTGACCGATCATGCCCGCCGCGAAACGCTGCGCGCCGACGCCGTGCTGACCTTCCGTTACGAGGACAAGCCGCACAACGTCGAAGGCGCCGCCGTCGATCCGACGACGCATGAGATTCTGCTCATGACCAAGGTCATCCTCGGCGCCGGCGGCGTCTTCACGCTCCCGCTCCCCGACTTGGACAAGGTCCCCGACGTCCAGACCGCGCACCGCATCGCCTCCCTCTGGATCAACATGGCCACCGGCATGGACCTCTCCCCCGACGGCCGCCGCCTGCTCATCGGCACCTACGGCCCCGCCTACGAATTCACCCGCCGCGACAACGAATCCTGGCCCGACGCCCTCAAACGCGCCGGCCGCCAACTCCCCATGCCCCGCCTCGCACAGGGCGAAGCCATCTGCTACAGCACCGACGGCAAAACCATCTATCTCAGCGGCGAAAAACGCCCAACACCCCTCTGGCGCGTTCCGCTCCTCGCAAAATGATCCGCACGAATCCGACGTGTCGCACCGCCGCCGGTTATACTGCGCCGATCTTCCGAGGCGTTCGTTCATGCGAAACCGTCATCACCTTTGGTCGCGCAGCGTACGCTTCCGTCTGGCGCTGTGCTGGCTTCTGGCCATTGCGGCGATGGCGTCGTCATACTATGAGGCACGGTTCGTGGCCTACCCGCTCTACGGACTTGCGTTGATGGTGCGCTGGATGGACTCACCCGTGCCGCGCCATCCGAAAACGGTTGAATGGATATTCACGGCAGTATTCCTGCTGGCGCTGGTGGTCCTGTTATTACTCGCCAATCGCCTCGTCAGCGAGCGAGCCGCTTGGATCATTGTCGGCGTTTTGTTGAGCGCCGCCTTGATTGAAGCCATCCGCCGCGATGCGCTCCTCTTCTGGCGCGGGCCATGAAACCCCATCGCCATTCGCGTCGCCCCCTCGACCTCACTCCCGTATCTCCGGCTCGACAAGGTGCGCGAACTGAACCAGCGACTCCTGCAAATCGCCCGTCAACGCACCGCGCGACACCAACCGCGCCGACATGCGCCCCGTTTAGCGGCGGGGCATCGCCCCGCGCTTCGCTCATGAATAATCGCATCACCCCGCCCCCGCAACGCCCATTCAATTGACGCTCGGATCCTCCGGCACGATCGCCGCATCCAACCCCGCCGGCCGCAGCGGCAACGCGAAATTCTCCAATAGCGTCTGCCACAACCCCTCCGTCGATTGCAGCACCAACTCCACCGTCGCCGGCGCGACGAGCCATGCATTCTCCTTCATCTCGTATTCCAACTGCCCCGGACCCCATCCCGCATAACCCACAATGTACTTCGCCGGCGTCACCCCCTCCGACACCAGCGACCGAACATGATCCTCCGAACTCGAAAAATGCAGCGGCCCCGTCACATGCAAATCCGCCAACGGCCGGTGCGTATGCAGCACCATCAGCGGCCCCTCGCACGGACCCCCCGAATGCAACAGCAACTCCAGCTTCGTCGGCTCCTCGCTGAACTGCTCCCACACTTCCGCAAGCGGCGTCTCCGTGGCCCGATTGATGATCAGCCCCATCGCCCCCTCGCGATTGTGCTGCACCATGAACACCACCGCCTGCGCGAAATTCGGATCCACCAATCCCGGCGCGGCAATCAGAAGCTGTCCCTTCAAGCTCGGCATGACTCATCATACGCGCCTCGATCATGCCGGGAAATCTGATATCGTGAGGCCGATGAGTGATGCGAACAGGCATGCTATCGTGATGCGAAACGTCAGCGTGCGCCGCGGCGAGATCACGATTCTCGACAACGTCGACTGGACGCTGCCCATCGGCGCATCGTGCGCGATCCTCGGGCCAAACGGGTCCGGCAAGACCACGCTCATGCGCGTCGTCACCGGGTTCATGTGGGCCACGACCGGCTCCGTCGACATCCTCGGCAATCGCCTCGGCCAGACCGATGTGCGTCAGCTTCGCCGCGAAGTCTCCGTCGTCGATCCCGCCGCGATGTTCGGCGTCGATGAGGAACTGTCCGCTCGCGACGCCGTCCTCACCGGCTGCTTCGGCACGCTCGGCCTCTACGACACGCCCACGCCCGACCAGATCGAGCACGCCGACCATCTGCTCATAACCGTCGGCCTCGCGCACCGCCGCGATCAGCGCCTCGGCGTCATGAGCACCGGCGAAAAACGCCGCGCCCTTCTCGCCCGTGCCCTCATTCACCTGCCGCGCATGCTCATCCTCGACGAGCCCACCGCCGGCCTCGACGTCGCCGGCCGCGAGCGCGTCCTCGCCACCGTCGAAACCCTCCGCAAACTCCACCCCGACCTGACCGTCATCATGGTCACGCATCACGTCGAAGAACTGAGCCCCCGCACCGATCAGGTCCTGCTCCTCAGCGCCGGCCGCATCGCCGCTGTCGGCCGCCCCGAGCACACCATCACGCCCGAGCGGCTGACCTCCGTCTTCGGCTGCCGCGTCTTCGTCCAGCGCCGCTCCGGCCGATGGTGGCTCGAAGTCCTCCCCGAAGCGTGGCTCGATTTCGCCGCTGATCAACCAACTTGACCCGGCGATTCGACCGATCTATTCTTCATGCCTGACCCGGGCGATTAGCTCAGTTGGCTAGAGCGCCTGCTCGACAAGCAGGAGGTCACTGGTTCGAGCCCAGTATCGCCCATTTTTTTTGCCTTTCCCCCGTCGCTCCGCTGTTCCCGCGAGTCATCCGGTTCACCCCGGCAACCCCACGACCCCGCATAAAGTGACTGGCCGGCGCCGAGTGAAGGGTACGTTAGCGCCGACACTTTGTATCTCGGGTTTCGCTAGGTAAGTCAAATGTTTGCACGCCGGACTGCCATCAGTCGGTCCAACGCTTTTTGCAATCGTGCTTCCTCGCTAGCTTGGTTTCGGAACCAATCTGTTGACCAGATGCGATGGAGAGACCAGTCGCGTTTCTCAATTACCTCTTGGCGAAGTCGGTCTCTGTCGCGCGCGGATTTCGCTGAATGGTAGGTCGCGCCGTCACATTCGATGCCCAACAAATAATCCCCTTCGCCGCTGGGTACGAGCACTCCGAGATCGACGAAATAGCCCGCGACGCCAACTTGTGCGTGGACACCAAATCCCATCCGCTGCACCGCATGTGCGACTGCAACCTCGAAGTCCGAATCAGGAGGGCGCCCCGTTGGCGTGCCTGCGTCCACGAGCTTCCCGCTCTGTACATATGTCAAGTAATCTCGCATACATTGGACGCCAAACGGACGTTGTTGTCCGCCAGTAATGTTTTCCGGAAGCATTGAAGTAAAGACTTCAATCCGCTGCCGCGCACGAGTGATCAGAACATTAAACCGCCGCCACCCTTTATCTGTGTTTATCGGATAGAAACGTTGGGCGAAGATGCCTCCTGCGTCCGGCCCATAGGTATAAGAAATGAATATTACATCACGCTCATCGCCTTGTAGATTTTCGACATTTTTGATAAACAGTGGCTCATGGTGGGACATCAGATGTTCAACCATATGGCGGGCATCGCTATTGTTACGAAGCAGCCTGTCGAGTTCTTCCTGAATCATCTCCATTTGCGGTGCATTGAACGTTGCAATACCTAGGCTGGCCTTCGGATCTTTGTGAGCGTGATTGATTACAGCCCGAGCAATGTGCTGCGCCTCAATAATATTGCTACGCTTTTCCCATCTTCCCTCCGGAACATGGTGGAACCTCAATCCCAACGCGTCTTTGCGAGTACCTGGAGCCGGGAAGATCACCAGTTCGCGATCGTAAAACCTGTCATTGGAGAACGCGATCAAGCTCTCATGCTGTGATCGGTAATGCCACTTCAACCGCCGCACTCTACGGTATGCGCTCATCCCCCACTCGAGGATTGATTCATTGTCATCAGCTAGTGTCTTTTCGTCCGCCTCATCATCATCGTCCGCACCGTTGCCGCTGGACCGTTCCATCCAACTGGACGGTGGCATCTGTTTCGGATCGCCGACGACCACCACTTGTTCTGCCCGAGCGACAGAGCCCAACGCATCCTCTGGTTTGATTTGCGATGCCTCGTCCATAATTAGCACATGAAAGACGAGAGCGCCGGGCTCGATGAACTGCGCGACCGAAAGCGGACTCATCATCCAGCAAGGCTTGATCGCTGCCAAAGCCTCACCAGCCCGACGCACCAAATCGCGCAATGAGCAATGCCGTCTCTGTTTTGAGACCTCGTGCCGAATCAATCCCATTTGCGTGTAATTCCCCACGTGACCGGTGCTCACGCCATCCGGCGGCCGTCGATTACCAGCCATCCATCGCACTTGCTCGCACTGCAGCCGTATCAACTCGCGATCCAACTTGGCGAAGTCGGCGCGCGCCTGTTCATGTTCCAAGCGAGAAAAGTTTCGCAAACACTCGTCGCGTTCAGTTTCCTGCCGCGCAACAAGGTCATGCACGGTTCGATCAAAGGATGCCACAAGCTGGTTTGGTTTAAGCTGATTGTCGGCGACCGCTTGAATATATGGAGAAAGGCCGATCTCACCGCACCGGTCACGCGAGCGGCAAAACTCGATCCATGTCGGCAAAATATCCAAATTTCCCAATAGGCGTCGAATAAGGGCCGGCGGCTCGCTTTCTTGAGAACTACCCCAAACTCCGAACCATTCAGGGTCACATTCTCCGAACGCTGCGCTCTCGTCTACTCGTTTTGACCATTTATCACGACGGTTCATCCACTCATCCAGGCCAGCATGTAGCGCTGCTGCGTGCTGTGTCGGATCAGCGTCGAAGAGCCATTGCAATACGACAACAGACATATGCAAAGGCGACAGGCGATCAATCATGTTCAGCGCCGCATCCAACACAGCAACCGGTGTCTGCGTTCCGACGAAGAATTCGGGCAGCGCATGACGGAACCGGCTGGATTCGTCGATTGCTCGTTTCAATTCCGCAGCGCGGACGACGCACTTTGCCGCTAAGTCGAGTTGTCCCAATGTACTTGTTTGCTCTTGCCGAAGCCCGGTCGTAGCTTCAAGTAGTGACTCAATTTCCACACGCCAATGCGACAGTAGCGAGCGAAGCGTCTCAAATTGAAGCTGACATAGTTCAGTAGTATTGCTTACGCCGAAAATCGTCGGAGGCAATTCCGCAAGTTCGTGATCTAGTTGGCGCACTAGCGCTTGTAGCACCGTCAAATGCGGTCGCGACTCTGCTTGATTGCAGCGCTTAACCAACGATATTGCGTGTGTGCCTTCGATTCCTCGCGAGGCCAAGGTCTTTCCCCACCGTACCAAGTGCTCCAAGTCATCCCAGCGTGTGTCCCATCCCTTGAATGCAGGACCAAGCCCATTGACGAGATGCGGATCGGCGGCGAAATTATCCGTATCGGTTTGCCACTTGTCCAATTCATCGAGGGTCGATACCCACAATGCCACCTCACGTTTCGCGTCAGGTACAAGAAACCGCATCAGTTCAGCACGTGCTCTTCGATACTCACCCCAAAGCCATCGATGCCAACGCTTGACATATGGCCGCATCGTGCGACGCAGAGCGCCAAGAGCTTCTCGATCTGGCACATCCGATACGACGAAGACCTCGCTAATCTTGTCGTGCCGAGTTTGGAGATGTCGCTGCTGTTCCCGTGCTCGGACAAAATCGTGCTCTGTCGAAGCCAGCAACAGATTCTCACATACGCCGTGACTATTGAGTACCCGGTCGTCGGTAATGAGCCGGTAAAGATCGACAACTAGGCGTGTTTGTGAAAGGCTTGTCGCTCGGCGAAATCCCAACGAGTGCAATTGATCCATCAGTGACGCGAGTCGATCTAGCAGTTCAAGAGATTGACTCAGTCGACTCCGCCAACCCGTAAGGTTCTCCAATGTGGCGTCTGTCCCGATCGGCTTCTTAAATCGATCGCGAAATAGGGTCACGAACTGATCGGCGTGCGATTCACACTTCGGCCAGTCGGTTGTTGAAGCTGCCGTTGCTTTCGCATCCATCGCTAAAAAATCTTCGAGTTCTCTCTTCAAATCCCTTGCCGCCTGAGCGCGCGACGGATCGGCGATATGCCGACATAGCCGAGCATCGACCTCAGCCGTCACTTCGTCGAGTACCTTCAACTGTGCCACGCCCACCTTGTGCAATGAGGAGTACCACTCGACACGCGAACCGACGAGATCATCCAGCACTTCAGATTGCTGAGATAGCGCGGTCGCCGAGTTTAACATCCTTTGCAAATGACTGGCTAGGAGCGGTATGTCTGCTTGAGGCAAACGCCGGCATTCAAATCCCCACCACGGACAGTCCCGCAGCGGTCCCAGTTCGTCAATATGACGCGCTAACGCGGTGAGAACAGTTATCGAATCGTTGAATATGTCGCGCGAGATTGCCGAATTGCATTCGTCTCGCAGCAAAGGCGCTCCTCGGCCGGCCAACTTTGCTGCGCGCCAGAACACATCATGCAGCGGCAACTTAAGCGGTCCGGCTGGTTTTGCTGTGGCCTTGAGATAAGCATCGAGCGATTGGCGCTTTCTCATCAGGTCGCGCCGGACGGCATCTAACTGGTGTGGACTTCTAAATCTCGCGTCGAGGCGCCGACCTAAATCGTCAAAGACTAGCTTCGGTGTCGCCTGATCGCTGTGCAGGTTCAGGCAAAGATCTTCTAACCCGTGGTCCTTCATGCGATCGTACACAACCTTGAGTGCCGCGAGCTTTTCTGCGACAAAGAGTACTGTTTTTCCCGATGCGATTGATGACGCGATTGCGTTGATAATCGTTTGACTCTTCCCGGTTCCGGGAGGACCTTCGATTACCAAATCATGTCCCTCGGCGATATCGCACAATGCAGAGTGTTGTGAACTGTCCGCGTCCATGACTATTAGCATGTCTTGAGCGGTGCGATGACTGTCGATCTTTTCGTCCTCGCGTCGCGTCACATCGTCGCCGCCACGATCTACACCCTCGAATACCTTCCGAATCTGAGCATTATCAACTTTGCCATCCGAGTTTGACCAATTTCTTGGGTCTAGATCGAGATAGAGCAGCTGCTTCTGGAAACGAAAGAATGCGAGCACGATGTGGTCCAAAGTTCTCCAACGCGTTTGATGGGCCAGCACATCCCGTTGGATTGCAGAAAAATACTCGGAGGGCGATTGCCCGCCTTCTAACAGCGGCATTTTTAAGCCAAAATCATCCTCCAGACGCTTCGCCAACGAAAGGTTCGATAGAAGTTCCTGCCCATTGTGTCGAACGGGATAGATATACCGCCCTCGCCTCTCTGAAAACTCCTTTTTTAGTTCGACGGGGATTAGAATCAAAGGGGCATAAGTCGGCTCTTGTGCGCTACTTGCTTGAAACCATTCAAGCATTCCTATGGACAAATAGAGCATGTTGACGCCCGTTTCATCGATGCAGGACCGAGCCTCACGGGCGATTGTCTCAAGGCATCCATCCAGAACGGCTTCGTCACGGTCCACCTGAAGCGCGCCGTCCGTCTGATCAACGGCAAATGTGGGCTCTCCATCGGGCCGAATCAAAGGACTCTCCTCGTTGTCATGTAGAGTCTGTTTCGGCAGGGCCTCGAAAGAAAATGACTGATTGCGTATCACCAGCCGATCGAATACTTGATTCGGGTTTTCGCCAATGATACGAAGCCAGCGTTTCGTTTTGCGACCATTGATTGGAAAATTAATTAGCCGGCTGCGCCCTCCGGTGTCCAGAAGTGGTCGGCGGCAACTTTCCAGCGCTTCTGCGATATTGATCTCTTTGGGCCCGGTCTCCATGAAGCCAATTTAGTAGATTAACCGCTCCGTGTCGATTCTTCCCGGCAAATTTGCGATTGATCTTCTAGACGAACTGTTGAGCTTTGTCATGAGAAAATGCGTCGGGCGGAATGCGGGGGCGGGGGGTGCGGGAAAATCGGGGGCGGGTATGCGGATGCGTCGAGGGGCGCACGGTGAGTGCGCTTTTGGCGCATGGGGCGGGCAAAAGCGCGCACGGGCGGGGCAGGCGGGGATGTAAGTCCGGTGAATGCGTCGCACTTGGTTAACGCGGATTGCGCGGCGGTGCGCACGGGCGCGCCCGTGCGCGCGGGGGATGGCGAAAAGGCGCGATTGGAGAAAGAGACACGGGATCGCAAAGCGAGGGGCGAACGGCGGGGCGTTGCCTTCCGTGTGCGGGCGGGCGGCGAGGCGGGATGGGGCCAGCGGCGGGGGGCGGGGTTCATGATGAAGTTGCGTCAGCGCCATCGCGGCAGGCAGGGGGTTCCGGGGTGAGGGCATAAGAATCGGCGTGCGGGCGTTGGATTGGCATGGCAAAACAACAATGGATGATGGTGTGTACGGTGCTGCTGGCGATGGTGACGGGGGCGCGGGCGGCGGAGAAGCCGAATGTTTTGTTCATTCTGGTGGACGATCTGGGGAAGGAATGGATTCATTGTTACGGGGCGGAGGGGATTGAGACGCCGAATATCGACGGGTTGGCGGCGGGGGGGATGCGCTTTGTCAATGCGTACGGGATGCCGCAGTGTACACCGACGCGCATGACGCTTTTGACGGGGCAGTATCCGTTTCATCACGGCTGGACGAATCACTGGGACGTCCCGCGGTGGGGATGCGGCGCGTCGTTCGATCCGAATCACAACAACTCGTTCGGCCTCGTGATGCGTCAGGCGGGCTATGCGACGTGCGCCGTGGGCAAATGGCAGATCGATGACTTTCGCGTCGAGCCCAAGGCGATGGACGCGGCGGGGTTCGATGACTGGTGCATGTGGACCGGGTTCGAGACGAACAATCCGCCGAGTGACAAGCGGTATTGGGACCCGTATCTCAACACGCCGGGGGAGGGGAGCAAGACGTACGAAGGCAAGTTCGGGCCGGATGTGGTGTGCGATCATCTGATCGAATTCATGAAGAAGCATCGCGACGAGCCGATGTTTTTGTACTACCCGATGATCCTCGTGCACATGCCCACGACGACGACGCCCGACGACCTGAACGCCAAGAGCAAACTGGATCAGCACAAGGCGATGGTGCGGTATACGGACAAATTGGTGGGCCGGGTGGTGGCGACGCTCGATGAACTGAAGTTGCGCGAGAAGACGATCATCGTGTTCACCACCGACAACGGTACCGGCGGCGTGACCGGCATGTTGAATGGTCATCGTGTCCCGGGGGCGAAGGCGAAGATGAACGAAGCGGGCGTGGCCATGCCGTTCATCGTGAATTGCCCCGGCACCGTGCCGAGCGGCGTCGTCACCGAGGCGCTCGTCGATTTCACAGACCTACTGCCCACGTTCAGCGAACTGGGCGGCGGGCACATCCCGGCGGACCGCGTGCTCGACGGGCACTCGTTCGCCCCGCTGATTCTCGGAAAAGCCAGCGACACGGACCGCGATTGGATTCTCGCCATGGGCGGCGGCGCGGCGCGCGTGCGCGACGGCCGCGTCGTCCCGGCTCAGGCGTACGACGATCGAGTCATGCGCGATCAGCGCTTCAAGCTCTGGGTCAACAAGCAGGGCGAGCCGGAGGCGATGTACGACATGAAGAGCGATCCATGGGAGACGACGAATGTGCTCAAATCGAGCGACCCGGCGATGCTCGCGTCGCTGGCGAAGTTCAAGGCGGCGCTGGCGAAGATGCCCAAACAGGATGCCGCCCCGCAATATGATCCGAATCCGCCGCAGAAATGGGATTTGCACGGCGGGCAGGCGAAAGGCGACTGAACATGAAACACGTTTCATGGACGATGACGCTGCTATTGTTCGCGCTGCCGATTGCGCGGCTTGATGCGGCGGATTGGCCGAACATCGTGGTGATCCTCGCGGACGATCTGGGCTACGGCGATCTGCATTGCATGAACCTCGAGCATGGCAAGATCGCTACGCCACGGGCGGACAAGCTCGCGAGCGAGGGGATGATCTTCACCGATGCGCATTCCGGTTCGTCCGTGTGCACGCCGACGCGTTACGGGCTGCTCACCGGCCGATACAGTTGGCGCTCGTCGCTCCAGAGCGGCGTCGTCACCGGCTACGCCCCGTGTCTCATCGACAAGGATCGCCCGACGATCGCGAGCTTCCTCAAGTCGCAGGGCTATCACACGGCGATCATCGGCAAGTGGCACCTCAACTTCGAGTATCTCGATGCCAAGACCGGCAAGCCGCTCAAGGCCGGGGATTACAAGGAGCCGCCGATCGGCGCGACGATTCCCGACGGGCCGATCACGCACGGGTTCGAGTATTACCTGGGCTTTCATCACGCGCGTGACATCAAGGCGGTGATCGAGAATGATCGGGTCATCGAGCATGACGACGCGATCAACATGCTGCCCCGACTCGCGAAGGCGGCAGTGTCGTATGTTGAAGCGCGGGCGAAGGAGAAGGAGCCGTTTTTCCTGTATTTGCCGCTTAATTCGCCGCACACGCCGATCGTGCCGTCCAAGGAATGGCAGGGCCGCAGCGGGCTCGGGGCGTACGGCGATTACGTGATGCAGACGGATGATGTGGTCGGGCAGGTGCTCGACGCCATCGGGCGCGCCGGCATCGCTGACAACACGCTCGTCGTCTTTACATCCGACAACGGCTGCTCGCCCGCAGCGGGAATCCCGCAACTCGAGAAACAGGGCCACTACCCCAACGGCGACCTGCGCGGCACGAAGGCGGACATCTGGGACGGCGGACATCGCGTGCCGTTCCTCATCCGCTGGCCCGGTCACATCGCGCCCGGCTCGACCAGTGATCAGACCGTCTGTCTCACCGACATCTTCGCCACCGTCGCGCAGATCATCGGTCAGCCCCTGCCGGCGAACGGCGCCGAGGACAGCGTCAGCTTTCTGCCCGCCTTGTCCGCTCAGCCGATCGTCTCCACGCGGGCCGGCATCATTCATCATTCCATCAGCGGACACTTCGCCTACCGCCTCGGCGACTGGAAACTGGAACTCGCCCGCGGTTCGGGCGGATGGTCCAAACCCACGGAAAAGCAAGTCCCCAAAGACGCCCCCAAAGCGCAGCTTTACAACATGAAGGACGATCTCGGCGAGCAGCACAATTTATATAACGACATGCCCGAGATCGTCACCCGACTCCTCAAGCAGCTTGAATCCGATATCAAGCGTGGCAGAAGCACGAACGGACCCGCGGCCAAGAATGACATTCAGCGGATCGATCTTTGGAAGTCAAGCAACGCATCGACAAATGAGGAATGAAACGCTGATTCCAGCCCGTTAAGATTTGCGACAAATCAGTGCGTGGTCTTGGCGTAGATCGTCAGGTCGTCGTGGGACCATGGCGTGGTCCATGAGCCGTCCTGCACCGCGGCGCTGTGGGCGAAATGGGCGTTGTTGGTCACGATCATGTATTGATCGACGTTGAAGTGCCTGTGGACCGCAGCGTCCAGTGCGGACAGGTCGTTGATGGTTTGCGCTTCCTTGTTGAAGTCGAGGATCACCGCCAGTTCGCTCGGCTCCCACTCCGCGCCATATCGCACATTGAGCACCTCGCGTTCAGCGAGTGTGGGCATCCATTCGATAGTCTGGTCCTCATCGCCGTTGACGAGCACGACCAGTTTGGTCGATGCGCCGACATGATCATGCAGCCAGGCGGCGGCGTCGATGGAAGCGGCGCTGAGAACGTGCTGCTCGGGCGTTCGCAGAAGATCGCGGACACCGCGGAGCGAGTCGTAGGCAAGATTCAGCACGATTACCCAGCCGATGCCCGCCGCAATCAGCCCGGCGAGCCAGCGCGGCGACCAGGCAGTCCAGATGCCGGAGATGGCCCAGGGCACAATAGTCGCTGCACCGACGCCAATAAGCAGCGGAGCGAACTGGCCGACGAGCCACGAATATTCGCGCGGCGTCAGCGCGGCCGCAATGAGCAGACCAGGCAGGTCCAACCGCCGCCGGTGCAGACAGATGATCACGCCCGCGACGGCCATCACACCCCACAGCACGCCGTAGCGGTGATACGTGAAGGGCATCTGGATTTCAAGTTGCAGGAGGCGATCGAGCTGATGATGAAACAGGTCGTGCGACTCACCCGAGGCGACGCGCGTGTAGACGCTCGTGCCGTGGTAGTGAATGACCGTGCCCCACCAGATCGACGACACCGCGATGGCGATGATGCACGCGCTGCCGTAGGAGCGCACAAGTCGCCAGAAGGCGAATGGATCGGTGGCCCAGTGCGACACCGACATCGCCAGCACGAGGGGACCGGACATCCAAAGACTGCCGGGCGAGGCGAACGCCGAGAAGGCCCAGACGACGCCGAGCAAGATGTAGCGTGTGAACCCCCCGGTGCGGCACCACATCGCCGTGATGACCAGCAGCATAACGGCCATCGCTCCGGCGCTCTCGGCGATGCCGGCCCCGCTCAGAAAGTCGTAATACGACGCGTCGAGGAATGTGAACGCGAGCAGGGCGCAGAATCGTTCCAATGGCGCACGTAATAGCGACCGCACCATCCAGTAGAACACCGCGACTGTCAGCGCCGCCTGCATTCCCGCCTGAATGTTCATCAGAACGAAATCATTATAATGAACAAGCTCACGAAAAAGTGCGAAGAAATAGAACGGCAGCGGGGGATAGGCGAAGGGGATGCCGCCGTCGGTGTAGAACGGAATCGTCTTGGGCAGCAAAAAATGGTGCTTACCGATCTCCTTGCCGAAGTGGACATAGAGACCGCCGAGCGTGATCGGTCGGCTCAATCCGAAATATACAAACGGCACAAGGCGCAGGGCCATCGCGCAGGCGACAAGTCCCAGTGTCCAGACAAGCTCGAATCGCGCAAGCAGATGATTCGCCTTCGAATGGGATGGCGTGTCGGCCCGAAGCGTTGTCATGACGACCTCGCACTTTCGAGTGAATCGACCAGTTCACGCCCGATCTTGCGGCCCTCGCGGATGGCGTAATTCGTCCCGCGATCTTCGGGGTAAATCTGCGCCATCGTGCACAGAAGTACGCCTTCGATCGGCGTCTTCGTGGGTGGAATCAGTTCGCTGTACCGCTTACTGACGATCGGCTGAGAGTAGCGGGCACGCCATACATGATGCCGGAGCACCCAACTTCTGTCGAAAGCCGGGAACATCCGCTGAATGTGCGGCACGGAGAATTCGTACACCTGTCGATCCGTCATGTGATACAACTCGGCGTCGGCGGGCAGGTATTTGGACAGATAGACAATGTGCCGACCATGATAGGTTTCGGGCGGCTCAAAGTTCGTGTGCTCGATGACGCCGACGTAGGGGAATCCGGGATCGTTGACGTTGAGCCAATACGTGTCGGAGAGCGAGCGGTCCAGTTCGAGGACGAGGCAGACGTTCGCCAGGTATTCAATGCGCCTCAGGAACGCCGCGTAGTCGGCGTCGACATGATTCTCGAGCAGATCAGCGACGATCGGAAGGGCGGGGGTCATGAGCACGACTTCGGCCGGGTATTCGACACCGCCGGCGCGAACGCCCGTCGCCTTCCCATCGCGCACGACGATGGATTCGACGCCGCAGCGTGTGCGGATTTTCCCGCCGTGCGATCGGACGTCGTCGGCGATGGCCTGTGCGAGCGCGGCGAATCCGCCGCGGTAATAGGCGAGCATTTCGGCGCCGCCCTTGCCCCGGCTCCCGCCGCGCAGCTTGAGCTTGTTCCACATCCAAACGGCTGAGATTTCTTCGGCGTAGGGCCCGAATTTACCCTTCATCAGCGGCTCCCACATGACGCGATATACCGTTTCACCGGCCATCTCTATGAGCCATTGGCGCGCTGTGATGTTCTCCAGCGCCATCCAGTCGCTGACGCGCCGCGCCTTGAGCGCGAGATAGCCGAGGCGGAGTCGGTCGAGGAAACCCAGCGGCCTGAACGTTAAAAGATCCTTGGGCGTGCTAAGTCGATAGGTGCCGTTGGCGAAGTACATCCCGGTGCGCGTGGGGCGGAGGAGGATGCGATCGTGATGATCGAGTTCGTCGATGAGGTCCATCACATGACGATCGTTCGTGAACCAGTGATGGTAGAAGCGTTCGAGTTGGACACCGTCGACTTCGAAGCTGCCGGCGAGTCCGCCGACTTCGGGGTCGGATTCGAAGATGGTCACATCATGTCCGGCGCGGCAGAGTTCGTATGCGGCGGACAGGCCGGTGAACCCGCCGCCGACGATGGCGATGCGTGCGGGTGAGGATTGAGAAGGCGTGCTCATAACGACTCGGATTCGCGCTGATGGTTTTGCGAAGATCGACGGCCGGGCGTCAGACGGCGAAGTCGCGGCAGTGCCAGGAACAACCCGCCAGCGCCGGTCGGGGGAAGCCAGATGGCGGCGTGGCATAGAAGCGTATAGGCCGCGGCGGGATCGGGTTTGGCACCGAAGGCCATGATGCCTTGCAGGGCGAAATAGTCAAACGTGCCGACGTATCCGGGCGAGGAAGGAATGAGGGTGGCGAGTGTGCCGGTGCTCATGCTGAACCACGCCCCGGCGGCGGCGACATCGAGGTGCAGCGACAGAGCGATGCAGTAGAACACGCCGCCTTCGAGCAGCCATGCGCAGGCCGACAGAGCAATGAGCGTCAGCAACGTGCCCGGCGAACGAAAGATCATCAGCGTGGCGAGCACCTGCTCGAACCACTGCAATCCGCGCAAGGCCCAGGGCCTTTGCTGCACGCCTGCCGCGCCTTCAAGCCGGCGCACCAGCCGCAGGATCAGGCGTTCGGAAGCGACGAGCAGGATCATTGCGGCGATCGCCGCCAGCGCGATGACGGACGCGGCGGTGACGAACGCCGGCGGGATCGATTCGCCCGTTACGCCGTGCAGACAGGCGAAAAAAATGGCGATGAGCGTGAACAAATCGAGCAGTCGTTCGATGAGCATCGTGCCGAGGATACGCATCGCCGGGGCGCGGATCGCATGTCGAAATCCCACGATGCGCAGCACGTCGCCGGCCCTCAGGGGCAGCACATTGTTGGCGGCGATCGAACTCATGAACGGCGCGAAACACACCTTCGCCGGCAACGCATCGTCAAACTTCCGCAACATCCACCACCATCGCAGCACACGAAGCGTAAAGTCCATCGAAAGCAGCGCGAGCGCCGCGATCAACGGCACAATGCTCGCCTGGGCCAGCGCCGCGCCGGTCTTGTGCCAGTCGATGCGGCCGAATGCCATGTATGCGAACAACATGGCAAGGATCAGCCCGATTGCCAGCCGAAGGCGTCCACCCCGACCGGTGCGTCGAGGTTCATTTTCGATCGGAAGGTTCAACCGGTCGCTCCTGCTCGAAACCCACAAACTGGTTCACCAGATAGTTGGGCCGACGCTTGACCTCCGCGTAGATGCGACCGATGTATTCGCCGGCTACGCCGAGGCAGATGAGCTGAATCCCACCGAAGAACACCACCGCGATGAACAACAGCGTCCATCCACTGACCCATTCGCTTGTAAAAATGCGAAGAACGAGAGCGTAAATGATGCACAAGAGCGATAGGACCGCGCATGCGAAGCCCAGCCCGCTGACGAGATGCAACGGCACGCGCGAAAACGAAAGTAGCCCGACCGATGCGAACTGAATCATCTTCTTGAGCGGATACTTGCTCACGCCCGCCGCGCGCGGCGCCCGCTTGTACGGCACGGCGATCTGCTTGAATCCCACCCATGACACCATCCCGCGCAGATATCGATCGCGCTCCGGCATCGCCTTCAACGCATCGACCACCTTGCGATCCATCAGGCGAAAGTCACCCGTGTCCAGCGGGATCGGAATCTCGGACATGCGGTTGAGCATGCGGTAGAACAACTTGGCGGTGTTCTCCTTGAAGACGGATTCGCCCTCGCGAACAGTACGCTGCCCATAGGCGACGTGATACCCCTCGCGCCATCGACCGAGCATCTCGGCGATGACCTCCGGCGGATCCTGCAGGTCGGCGTCGATGAGCACGACAGCGTCGCCGGCCGCATGGTCAATGCCAGCCGTGACCGCCATCTGATGACCGAAGTTGCGCGAGAAGAGAATCAGCCGCACGCGCGGATCGCGACTTTGAATCTCCCGAAGACGGGCCTCGGTGTCGTCGCGCGAACCGTCATTGATGTAGAGAATTTCGTACCGGATCGGAAACGATGTAAGCACCGCCGATAATCTTTCGTGGGTGGCGCGAATCACTTCCTGCTCATTGAAGCAGGGCACCACGATTGAAATCAGAGGGCCGTCTTGCATGGCAGTATTATCGCGGTGCCCGTCATACAATCCAGCAAGGACGAAGCGGGCTTCCCCCGCCGATCACCCAAGACGCAGCGGCAGGACCAGCGGATTCCAAATCGCTTTCCTTCAAACGCTCACAGATCAGCGACGCCCATCACCTGACGCCTATCCACAGTCAACGCAACCTACGCCGACAACCCGGCGATAAATCCCAGGCCCGAATGCCTGAAGTACTGACAATGTATCGACATAGGCGCTGGAAAACTTTAAAGCATCTCTACCGCACCTGTATCCCATAGCCGCATTGGTGTAGGAACAACTACAGGCCCGTGCGGCAGCGGCGTTCGATGAGTTGGAGGCGATCATCGCCAGCGGTACGATCGAGGAAAAGCGTGAATTGCTCGGGCAATACGTGCAAACGATAAAGGCCGATCCAGACTCTTGCGAAGTCATGATCGGCCTTTATCCGCCTCTGTTTACTCAAAAAATAGTGTCTGCGCAACCGACTTCGCGGGGTTGGAACCTAAAAATGTATCATCGTCCCGCGCGGAGAAAAAATAGTCTCAAAGTCTCCGTGGTTCACGGCAGATTGGCCGCATGCCATAATACCGTGAGGCCGCACCAA
>WGMD01000027.1 GCA_016125255.1 Planctomycetota bacterium
AGAACTACATACCAGAGATTGATTTGTGTCTTGCGTTCCATGACGGATTCCCCATGGGGCCTCGCGGCCGGACCTGAAATGAAAGGCAAAACCCGCTTTGATATAGTCCTCCAGTCGCCGGTTCAATATTCAACGGTCAGGTTAAGCAAGGGGGCTTGACAAGCGGGAAATCGCGCCCAAATCGGCACTTGCGGGATGCCACTGACGGGTCCCGGGGCAAGAAATGGCAAGTCCGACCGGCAGGGTTGGGCGCCGGCACGTCGCTTCGCGACGGAAGGATGTGCGCCTAGTCATTGATTGTCGCTCGGCTCGGTTGTAGCTGGGCCGCGTCGAACAAAGTCGGGCCTTGTCCATCTCTTGCTCTTCCTCCCGGCCCGGCAGGACACCCCCGCACCTTGAGGGTCCACAATCGCCAGCGAGCGATCGCGCGCATGCGCTTGCGCGTGCAGAAGCGATGCGCGGTTGGCCGAGAGGGATTGTGAACGAAGGAGGAAGAGCAATGCAGCTGACACAGATGGGCCGCACCGGCTGGGATCCCTTCGCCGAGATGCGGCAGCTTCAAGCCGAAATGAACCGGCTCTTCGACAACGCCGGGGTGTTTCCCGCGGCGCAGGCCTATCCGCCGGTCAATCTCTGGATCGGAGACAACAGCGTGGTCGTGACGGCGGAGCTGCCGGGCCTCTCCGCCGAGGACGTGGAGCTCACCATCCGCGAGGACACGCTCACCATAAGCGGCGAGCGGCGCTTGGCGGAAGAAGCCGAACACGCTGGCTGGCATCGTCGCGAACGACCCTATGGCACCTTTTCGCGCACGATGGGCCTGCCGTTCCGGGTCGATCCGGACCAGGTCCAGGCGAAGTTCGACAACGGTGTGCTCGAGGTTGAGATGCAGCGCCCCGAGGCGGACCGTCCGCGCAAGATCGCGATCAACGGAAAGTAATGGCTACGGAAAGGAGGCAACCATGGCCCAGGAAATGACGACCACGGCGAAACGCGAGGTCACGCCCGCAGAGCAGGGAGAGGTGACCCGCTCCGCGGTGGTCTACAGGCCCGATACCGACATCTACGAGACCGAGGACCATGTGGTCGTCGTCGCGGACATGCCGGGCGTCCCGCCCGCGGACGTTGACGTCAACCTGGAACGCCGCGTCCTGACTATCCGCGGTCATGTCCGTCGGCAGGCGCACGACGGTTATCGGCGCGTGCATGCCGAGTACGGCGAAGGCAATTACGAGCGCGTCTTCACCCTCTCCGAGGAGATCGACCGCGACCGTATCGAGGCCAGTCACAAGAATGGCGTTCTGACGCTGAAGATGCCGAAGGCGGAGTCGGCCAAGACCCGGAAGATCACGGTCAAGGCCCCCTGACACCGTCGGCGTCGAGCAAGCAAGAGAAGGAGGTTGAAATGCAGATCAGTGATCTCATTCCCTGGGGCCGCGACCGCAATGAGGTCGCGCGGCAGCAAGGAGACGGCGACAATCCGCTGTTGAACCTGCAGCGGGATATCAACCGCGTCTTCGACGACTTCTGGAGCCGGTTCGACCGTTCCGTCGGCGTTTCCAACGGGCTGCTGTCGGTGACGGGCCCGCGCACCGACGTGACCGAGACCGACGAGGCTGTCGATGTCTCCGTCGAGCTCCCGGGTATGGACGAGAAGGATATCGATGTCAGCCTGAGCGATGACGTTCTCACCATCCGGGGCGAGAAGAAGGCGGAGCGGGAGGAGAAGAAGAAGGGCTATTACCTCGCTGAACGCAGCTACGGTTCGTTCTACCGGAGCATCCCCCTTCCGCCGGGCGTCGATTCCGGGAAGGCAGAAGCGCAGTTCAAGAAGGGCGTTCTGACGGTGACGCTGCCGAAGACGCCGGAGGCGCAGGCGAAGGTTCGGAAGATCGAGGTGAAGGCGTCGTGAAGCGGTGCACGGCCTGACGGCCCAAGGGCCGTCAGGCCCCTGTGCCCATGCTCCGCGGGTAGTCCGACCACGCCAGGACAGCGAGGTGGGACGGCCGATGCGAGACCATGGAGGCCGTGATGTGCAAACCGGAGGAACCACAAGACAAACTGAATGCACCTCACCAGACGCAGCGCGAAGGGACGGTTTCGACGGGAAGAAAGGCGGCCGATCGCCTCGCTCCCGATGAAGCCGAGCTCCGGTTCCCGGCGAGCCTCGCTGCGCGCGGCCGCGCGGCTCGGTCAGACGGCAACGCGTCGACCTCGCGTCTGGTCATCGTTTCCAACCGCGTGGCGGACCCTGACCAGGACGGGCAGGCTGGGGGCCTGGCCGTCGCACTGGACGAGATCTTCCGCGTGCGACGCGGCCTTTGGTTCGGATGGAGCGGTCAGGTTCGTCGAGACGCCGATGGCCGCCCTGCCAAGAATCGAAGGGCTGAGAATGTTGACCTCGCGACGCTCGATCTGAGGCCGCGGGAGTATCAGGACTGCTATCTCGGCTACGCCAACCGCTGCCTGTGGCCGATCCTTCACTATCGGACCGACCTGGTCGAGTTCCGGCACAGCTATGCCGAGGCCTACCAAGCCGTCAACCGGCGATTCGCGGAGGCTCTGGTCCCGTTGCTGCGAGAAGACGACCTCATCTGGGTCCACGACTATCACTTGATTCCGCTGGCGCGCGAGCTGCGCCGCTTGGGATGCCGGCACCGGATCGGCTTCTTCCTTCACGTTCCCTTCCCGCCGAAGGAAGTGTTCTCTTCTCTGCCCGGGTATGATGAGATTCTCAGCGCGCTCGTCGCCTACGATCTCCTCGGCTTCCAGACGGAGACGGACAAGGCGTGTTTCCTTTCAACCATGGAAAGCCTGGCGGGTGCGCGTCAAGACGGGCACGGCCAGATCGACGCGTTCGGCCAATCTGTCCAAGTCGGCGTCTTTCCGGTCGGCATCGACGTCGATGGTTTTGCCGAGCTGGCGACTTCACCGAAAGCGCGCCACCACGTGGAAAGGCTGACGGGCGCGCTGCAGGATCGCGACCTCATCATCGGGGTCGACCGCCTCGACTACACGAAAGGCTTGTCGCATCGCTTCGCCGCCTACCGAAGCCTTCTCGAGTGCGTTCCCGAGTGGCGAAACAAAGTATCGTTCTTGCAGATCGCGCCTTTGAGCCGCCAAGAGCTCGGCCCGTACGCCATCACGCGTGAGGAGCTGGACCGGCTCAGCGGCGAGATCAACGGGGTTTTCGCCGACCTCGACTGGACACCAATCCGCTACCACGTGAAGCCGCTCGCGCGATCCACGCTCGCGGCGTTGTTTCGTGCCAGCCGGGTCGGCCTCGTCACACCCTTGCGCGATGGGATGAATCTGGTCGCCAAGGAGTTCGTCGCCGCACAAGATCCGGCCGATCCCGGTGTCCTCGTCCTCTCGCGCTTTGCTGGCGCGGCTGAGGGGATGAAGGAAACGCTCATCGTCAACCCGCACGACGTGGACGGCACCGCCGACGCGATCAGCCAGGCCCTGACCATGCCGCTCGACGAGCGCCTGGCTCGGCATGACGCCCTGCTGCAGAGACTCCGGAAACAGGATGCGCAAGCCTGGCACCGCGCGTTCATAGACCGGCTCGCTGCCGGGAAGCCGGCATCTTCGGCCTTTCCCTTGGAAGCCGATGCCCCGGCGCCGATCACGGCAGCGCTCTGCAGCGGCTCGCAACCGACTTTTCATCGCGACAGGGAGACATCTTCCAATGACCAGCTCTTAGACCAGGAGTACGAAGCATGACGAGAGCCAGCTCATCGATTCTCAAGGCGATAATTATTGTGGTCGCGCTTGCCATGCCGTGGCGCGCGGACGCTGGCGCGCCGCTCGCGGGAGAAGGCGATGGCCGCGGTATCCCCACCGTTGCGCCGTTGCTGGAGAAAGTAACGCCCGCCGTGGTGAACATCTCGGTCGTTTCCGAGCGGCCGATAGAAAACAATCCTCTGTACCAGGACCCTTTCTTTCGGCGCTTTTTCAATTTGCCTGATGAACATCGAAGCACGCCCCAAATGAGCGCCGGTTCCGGTGTAATTGTCGATGCATCGAAAGGCTACATTCTTACCAACCATCATGTGGTCGAGCACGGAGATAAGATCGTCATTACCCTGAAGGACCGGCGTCAATTCAACGCCAAGCTCGTCGGCAGCGATGCGGCAACCGACATCGCCTTGCTAAAAATCAAGCCGGACTCGTTGACAGCCGTGTCATTTGGCGATTCCGATCGACTTAAGGTTGGTGACTTTGTAGTCGCCGTCGGTAATCCGTTCGGCCTCGGACAGACCGTCACTTCGGGCATCATAAGTGCGCTTGGCCGTGGTGGGCTTAACATCGAAGGCTATGAGGACTTCATCCAGACCGATGCCCCGATCAACCCCGGCAATTCGGGCGGTGCCCTGCTCACGCTGGACGGTCGTCTCGTCGGCATCAACACTGCCATCCTCGCGCCTGCCGGCGGCAACGTCGGCATCGGGTTCGCGGTCCCGGTCAACATGGCACGCGCCGTCATGGAGCAGTTGATCGAGTACGGAGAAGTCCGGCGTGGCCGGCTCGGCGTGACTATTCAGGATCTCACGCCCGATCTTGCCGAGGCTCTGAGGCTGACGCGGACCGCCGGTGCCGTCATCGCCAGTGTCGAAGAAGGCACGCCGGCCGAGCGAGCAGGGCTCAGGCCAGGCGATATCGTGGTCGCGGTGAACGGCCGTGCGGTCAAGGACTCCGCCGACTTGCGAAATGCCATCGGGCTGACACGCGCCGGCTCGGAGGTGGAGCTCACCCTCTTGCGCGATGGAAGAGAAGTCACCGTCGCCGCTCGTCTAGGGCCGGGGGATCGGGTGTCGGCGGCGCCATCCGGCAGGATTGGCCGCGCGCTCGCCGGCGCCGAGTTCGAGGAGCTCAAGCCGGGAATGAACGGCTACGGGGTGATCGACGGCGTCGCCGTGTCACAGGTGGCGCCCGGCAGTCCCGCCGCGCGAGTGGGATTGCGTCCGGGTGACGTGATCATGGCAGTCAACCGGGAGCCGGTGAAGTCAGTTAATGACCTTTCCCGTGCGATTGACAAGGCCGGACCAGTCATCGCGCTGAACCTTTACCGGAATGGCGCCGAGCTGTTCGTCGTCGTCCGCTGACCTGCTGGGGTGAAACGATGGACGATCATCGCTTCTTCCTGGAGCTGGTGGCGGTCCTGCTATCGGCGCGCCTGTTCGCGGCCGTCGCCGTCAAGGCGGGCATGCCGGCGGTGATCGGCGAACTGGTTGCCGGCGTCATTCTCGGCCCCAGCCTGCTCGGATGGCTCGAGCCGGGCGAGATGCTAAGGCTCCTTGCCGAGATCGGCGTCACGTTCCTGCTCTTTGAGGTCGGCCTCGAGACGGATGTTGCGAGGCTGGTCCGCACGGGAGGCAAGGCCGTGGCCGTCGCAGTTGCAGGCCTTCTTCTCCCGCTCGGCTTCGGCTTTGCGCTTGCCTACTGGGTGTTCGGCGCCTCGTTCCTTGTCGCGCTCCTGGTCGGCGCCACGCTCACCGCGACCAGCACCGGCATAACCGTCCGTGTCCTTTCGGAACTGAACCGCCAGAAGAGCCCGGAAGCGCAGATCGTGATCGGCGCGGCAGTGGTCGATGACCTGCTCAGCGTATTGCTGCTCGTGCTCGTCCATCAGTTTGCCACCGAGGGTGCCGTCCATTGGACCGATACGGCACGTGTTTTCGTCTTTCTTGTGGGCTTCTTTGTGTTCGCACCTTTCATCGCCCATCCGCTCACCTGGACGGTCCGAAGGCTTGATGAGATGGGACGCATTCCCGGCCTGGTGCCAACCGTCATCGCGGCACTCGTGTTCTTCTTTGCGTGGCTCGCGACCCTGGTCGGTGCACCCGCCATCCTCGGCGGCCTTGCCGCGGGCCTTTCCCTCTCTCGTCGATTCTTCTTGCCGCTCGGCGTCGTCCCCCGGGTGGACCGGGACTTTGCGCACAAGGTCGAGACGCAAATGAAGCCGATCATCCACCTCTTCACGCCGTTCTTCTTCGTGGTCGTCGGCCTCTCGCTGGACCTCAGCCTGGTCCGCTGGGACGAGCCCTTCGTCTGGACGTTCTCTTCGTGCCTGCTTGTCGCAGCTGTGCTCGGTAAGCTGATCGGGCCCTTGCTGATCCCGGCACCATGGCCGTCCCGCGTAATGATCGGCACGGCGATGGTGCCGAGGGGTGAGGTCGGTCTGATCTTTGCCGAGCTCGGTCGCAGCGCGGGTGTCTTCACGGGCGACGTTTACGCCGTCATGGTCTTCGTGATCGCCCTTACCACGTTGCTCCCCCTCTTTCTGTTCAGGTGGCTGCACACCCGCACGCTTCGCGGCGAGGAGCCCTTGCTTGCCCTTGATGCGCCGGCGCCGGCGGCCGCGTGTCCGGACAAGGAATAGGGCAATGAGCGCCCACGCCCTGCACAAGCTACGCAACCTCTTCCATTCGGCGCTCCTGATTGTTGGGATGGCGCTGATCGTGAGCGCCTGCGCGTGGACTCTTTGGGGAGCGGAAGGGATCGTTTGGGGGCTCACCGGGACGACCCTCGCGATGGTGCTTTCGCCCGCGATGCCGCCGGTTCTCGTACTTTCACTTTATCGAGCGCGACCCGTCAGCCACACGGAGTTCCCCGAGCTCTATGTCGCCTTGGCGGAACTCAGCCGGCGCGCCGACTTGTCGGCGCCGCCCCGCCTTTACTACGTGCCAAGCGCGATGCTCAACGCCTTCGCCGTCGGCAACCGGAACGCCGCAGCAATTGCGGTGACGGACGGCATGTTGCGCAACCTGACCTTCCGCGAGCTTGTCGGTGTGCTCGCACATGAGGTGAGCCATATCGCGAACAATGACTTGTGGGTCATGAATCTTGCCGATGCGATGAGCCGGGTCACCGCGCTGATGTCTTATCTCGGCATCTTCTTGCTGGCGGTGAACCTTCCGCTGATCGCCGCCGACGGCGGTGTGGTGCCTTGGGTGCTCGTGCTGCTCTTGATTGTTGCGCCGACGCTTATGGACTTGCTTCAGCTCGCGCTTTCGCGGGCGCGCGAGTTCGATGCCGATCTCGACGCCGTCAGACTGACAGGCGAGACGGAGTGGCTGGCATCAGCGCTCGCCGAACTCGAGAGCTGGCAGGGGCGCTTCTGGGAAAGCGTGCTCTTCCCCGGCCGACGCGTGCCGGATCCGTCTCTTCTTCGCACCCATCCCCCGACGGAGGAGCGCATTCGTCGACTGATGGGGCTCCGCGGCGAAATCTCGTCGCCACCGCTGTTGCGCCCGGCAGCCCGCGTGGTGGTTGTGCCGGCCACGATCATGCCGGTTGCGAGACCACCCCGGTACCGCTGGCCGGGCATCTGATACTGAGCCTGGTGTGGGAATGGTGGTACGGGTGGGTCGCGATGAGCCGGATTCTACTTGTACTCGGCATCGTCCTTGTGATCGCCGGCCTCCTCTGGCCGTGGCTGGGAAAGCTGGGCCCGGGCAGATTGCCGGGAGACATCGTCATTGAGCGGGAGGGCTTTCGCGTCTACCTCCCGCTTATGACGTCGTTGCCCGTGAGCCTGGCACTGAGCTTCCTGTTTTGGCTGCTGAATCGGTAGAGGCGCGCCCTTCTGGTCCTAGCGCGGTGCCGGCTCACCCTTGGCTTTGCCGGTACCATGCCGATGCAGGGGTAGCGCGGCGTGACTGGTTTGCGGCACGGCCGTGTAGCTTTCCTTGTCTTCAGGCGCCGGTGCCGCCCGCTGGGTAAGGCGGTACCCGCTGTAGACGGCATAGGCACCCATGGCGGCGGCGATGACAACGAACAGCCCTTCTGGGCCGAGACCCCCCATAACCACGCTCGCCGCAAAAGGTCCCACGGCGGAGCCGATCCCGTACACGAGCACGAGGCCGCTGGCGGCGGCGATCAACTCGTTTTCTTCGATATGATCGTTAAGATGGGCGACGCAAAGGGAGTAGACCGGCATCGTCGCGCCGCCAAGGAGACAAGACAGCCCGACCAGACGGGCCGGCGACGCTTGGGAGTGGGTCGCTATAAGAGCGGCGGTCGCGGCGGCCACCGCAGATGTCCCGACGATGACGTATCGTCGGTCCATTCGGTCGGAGAGCCAGCCGAGCGGCCACTGCAGGATCAGCGCGCCCGTCAACATGCCCCCGATGAAGATCGCGATGGCGTCTTTCTCCAAGCCGATCGACTGGGCAAAGGTCGGTGCCATTCCGAAGAATGCGCTGACGGTGAGGCCGAGAACGAAGGCGCCGACCAGGGCCAGCGGCGACAGGGCGTAAAGCTGGCCCAGCCTCAGGCGCGGGCTGCCACCACCCCGGGAATGCCCGCCTCGGTAAGCGTGATCGGCACCAGAGCCAGCGAGAGGCACACCGAGACAAGACAAAACAGAACGAACCCGTCTGCCGGCGTCAGCGTCAGGAATAGCTGGCTCGCCGCCCAGCTCCCGTACATCACGATCATGTACAGCGCCAGCACCCGACCGCGCCGCTCGCGGCTGACCGAGGCGTTGAGCCAGCTTTCAACGACTATCACCAACCCGGCATAACAGGCGCCGTGCAGCGCCCTGAAGGCGAGCCATGCCGGCGGCGTGACGAAGATCGCAAAGCAGAGCGCGATGGCCGACGCGATCGAGGCGAGGGCAGCGAAAGCGCGAATGTGGCCGACGCGTTGAATCAGGCTGGGCGCGTAGATCGAACCGGCGACGAAACCGGCGAAGTGAGCGGACATGACCACGCCAATCGTCTCATCGGCCATGCCTTCCAGCCCCGCGCGTACGCCCAGCAGCGTAGCCTGCAGACCGTTGCCCGCCACGAGCAGAGCGACCCCCGCCAGCAGCGCCCAGAGCTGCACGCTTGCGCGTGTCCTTGTTCTTGCCGATGTCATGGTTCCGTCGTTTTCGCCTGAGGGTTTCTCGAAATTCCGGTGCGACCCATCCGGCTCGGCGTGCCCACAACGAGGCCTCTTGGCCTCCGCGGCGATCTCCCAAGGACCGGCGCCCCGCACCAAAGAGGTCTGCAGACGTCGCCTTCCCGTGCTCGCAGAAATTTCCAGTACAGATTGGCCGATTGCCGTTCAAACAAAGATTTAAGTCCTCGCTCTCGCATGGTCGTTTAAGCACTGGACGTTCCGGATTGCGTCACTACATAGTCGTCGGATGGCCGCTCTGGATCGCATACGGCTTCCACTCGCCATGAAAAGAGGAGGGATTCGCTCGGGTAGTCGGGAGATGTCCAAATGCATCGCATCTTCCAAAGATTCATCGACGATATTTGGGAAAGCGTCGACCACAAGGGCCTGCAGGAGGCCATGGCCGAGGCGGCGGCCGCCCTGGACCTGCGCTGTTTCGCCTATCTGTCCATGCCCCGCCGGCGCGGCGCGGACGCGCAGGTGATCTCCACCTATCCCGTCGCCTGGACCGGCCATTACGTTGAAAGCCACTACGAGCGCGTCGACCCGGTCATTCTCCGAGCCGCGCGTGCCCCGGATCCGTTCGAGTGGGGCCACGGCGTAGACTTGAACGAACTCACACCGCCGCAGCAGCGGTTTTTCGACGAGGCCGCCGGCTTCGGCATCCGCTGCGGCTTCACAATCCCGATCCACGACGGCCAGGGACCGGTCGCGGCCATTACCTTCGCCGCCGACCAGCGCCATCCAGCGTTCCGCCGCAGCATCGAGACCCATGCGCCGGTCCTGCAGCTCATGGCGATGTATTTTCATGCCCATGCCCGCCGCAAGCTCGTCGCCGACCGCGTCGTCGAAGGCGCCGCTCTGTCGCCGCGCGAGTTCGAGTGCCTCGAATGGGCCGCCAGAGGCAAATCCGCCTGGGAGATCGGCCGCATCCTCGGCATCTCCCGCCGCACGGCCGCGTTTCACCTCGATAACGCGAAAGCGAAGCTCGACGTCCGCACGGTCTGCCAGGCCGTGGCGCGCCTGTCCGCATCCAGGCCAACTTCGCACTGATAGGCCATCCACCGTCACCCTGTGCAACTGCACAGGGTGTTTCTTCCCGGCGGCTCGCCTCAAATACGCGAAGGCTAATCTTCGTAGGAGGCGAACATGATGCAGCTCATCACTCCCGACCGTTACGGCGAGTTCGCAGAGGACCTCGCCGAGATGTACCGCTTGCGCTACCGCGTCTTCAAGCAACGGCTCGGCTGGGACGTCGA